>NZ_QKQR01000009.1:0-230312 GCF_008042305.1 Bacillus sp. AY18-3
ATCCGAAAGATCCAAGCACAAATCCAAAAGATCCAAACACAAATGCAGAAGAAAATAGCGATTCAAAAGTTCCACCTACTACAGAAAATGATAAGCCAACATTACTTCCCAACACAGGAGGAACATCAGCAGAAATGAGTTCAATTCTTGGAGGTATGGTATTGTTCCTTTTAGGTGGAATCCTACTCGCTCGTCAGCGAATAAAATAATAAAAAAGCTTTAGATTATTGATTACACTGTAATCTGAGTAGCTGACAAATTAAAAAATTACTATTTGATATTGCTCCCTTTGGGTAAGTATTCAAAAACACTTCACGATAAAGTGAAGGGAAGAATGCAGCCTGAAGGGTTTTTTTATAGAAAAAGAGAACAGTTTCAAGGTGGACTCAATCAGCGGCCCTAAAGCGATAACAAAACCGTCTTTAAAAAGCCTATTATCCATTGGACCATAAGCTTAGAGCATGGTATCGCATGTAATGTAAGGTCAATGCTATACAATAAATGTGTTTTTATTTATATATTACGATTTTAATTATACACGATAATACCATGTAATAAATATGCTTTTATGCATATTTATTTTTTTATTTTTTTTTCAATAAATAGCCACCGATTAATCGGTGGCTTGAAATAGTATTAAGCGGCTTTTTGTTCTGTTTTCACGGTAGATTGAAGGCTATTATGGACGCCTGTACCAATAACCTCTAATGCCATTTTCATACGTTCAGGTGAAATGTTCTCAAATACGTTATCTTGAGGTGTGTGATATACCTTCTCGATATGATAGATTAATGGATTCCAACTATCTACTCCCATCCAAATAAATAGAGCCGCAGGAATGCCAACTTCAGCAAACGGTACGTGATCACTAGAGCCAAATTTCCCTTGAAGAACGAGGTCATTATTTAATTGTTTACCTGCTTGTAAGGCTGCGTCTGTTACAAGGTTTGTAGAACCGTTAGGCGTCATAGCATATAAATTCTTTGCCTTATCGTAATTTGTTGCAACCATGTCTGCGTTAAAGACACCTAAAATTCGATCGCGTTCTTTTTGGGATAGACTATTAACGTAATAATCGGAGCCAAGTAAGCCAGTCTCTTCAGAACCAAAAGCAATAAAACGAATTTCTTTATCAGTTTCTACATTTTGAAAAGCACGAGCTAACTCTAATACTAATCCTGTACCAGAAGCATTATCGTTTGCTCCAGGTGCTCCAACTACACTATCATAGTGCGAACTTACAACGACAGCTTTTTCATTACCTGTACTGTTTTTTGGTTTCTTTTTAGCGATGACGTTTAAGGATTTTAAATTAGATTCATGTCTCGCTTTTAGGGAAAGAATTGTTGTCCCTTTTTTAGCGATTTCTTCTTTAAATGCATTTCCTTGCGCATAAGCAAGACCAAAGACAGGAATAGATTGCTTTTTCGTTAGGCGGGGATTGAAGGTTTGTCCATAATTTCCGCGTCCACCAATTAAACTGTATAAAAGGACACCTTTTGCTCCTTTGCTAACAGCATTTTCAACTTGTTTATTGTAGTCTGCTACTGTTGTTCCCCTTTCAAATAGAACAATCTTTCCATTTACTTCATTTGGAATATCCTCTAATTTTGTCCCATCTTGAACAAAGATAAGAGGAGCTGTAACAGCTTCTGTAGAAATTAGTGCGTTAGGAGCAGCGCCAGCTTGCCAATTACGCTTTGTGGATAATGGGGATTCAATAAAGCCAACGTACTGATCTGGCACTTGAAATGGTTGATAGTCTACTTCATAGCCCATTGATTTAAGTTGCATACCAACGTAGCGAGAAGCCCATTCTTCTGATTTTGTCCCACCAGGGCGAGGACCAATTGTTTCGGATAAGAAACGGATGTGTTCGATGGCGCGGCTTGCATCAACTTGTTTTGTGATAGGTGAAGTCTGTGTGATTTCTGACGTGGAATTAGCTTTGGCTTGTCCAATTGGAGCCAAGCTAACAGCGAGTGATACAGCAAGCAAAGAGCTTACTATTTTTTGTTTTAAAGATTTTTTCATTTTTTCCTCTCCTATTCTTCTATTCTCTCTGACTGACAAAAGAAGACGGATAACGACTTTATTTTACCTTTATATTTTTTATTTTTCAATATTCTGACATTGAGAAATAAAAAATACTATATGCATATTTGCATATTTTTGGTGGAGATATGTATGCTATCATTTTAAATGAAGGTTCGCTTTCTGCTTGGAAAGCTCCTACATTGCATGAATCTAGTGTACCCAAACTTTAGATTATGTAGAGAAAAGAATCCACTGTAGGGTTTCTTTTCTCGTGTTTGAATCATGTGATGATAAATATGTTTCCGCATTTCATAATTATCATCAGTGATATATGTAAGGCATCCATATGAAAATACGAGGCTGTTCAAAGGTTTTCCGTACTTTTGGGCAGCCTCACCCCGTTAAAAAGGTGGTGCCTTGATGCACCACCTTTTATTTATATAAATTTTTGCATACCTAAAAGTACCTAAAAGTAATAAAAAATAGCCGTTTGGTAGGTTTCTGCTACCAAACGGCTATTTTTTATATTTCTGTTAAAATAATCGGTTCGCCGCGAGTTACGACAACTGTATGTTCACATTGTGCAACAAGACTTTTATCAGGTGTAACGAATGTCCAACCATCATCGCCACGTTCGATAATGTGATCAGCTTTCATAGAAATGAATGGTTCTACAGCGATAACAAGACCGTCTTTTAGAAGCGCATTATCCATTGGGTCAAAGTAGCTTAAAATGTGATTTGGTGCTTCATGTAAGCTAAGACCAATACCGTGACCAGTTAGGTTTTGAATCACATTGTATCCATTTTTATGTGCAAAGTTTGAAACAGCACGCCCAATTTGGTTTTGTTTTGAACCAGCTTTAACTTTTTTCATTGCTGCCCAAAATGCATCAACAGCTGCTTGGCAAAGCTTTTCTTTTGCTTCATCTTCTCCAAGTACAAATGAAATACCTGTATCTGCATAATAACCATCAAGTGCAGCAGATACGTCGACATTTACAAGGTCGCCTTCTTTCAATACGCGATCTCCGGGAATACCGTGAGCAACTTCTTCGTTTACACTAATACAAGTTACACCTGGGAAATCATATTCTTTTTCAGGTGCAGAAATAGCACCATGCTCATCTAATACTTTTTTACCGATCAAATCAAGCTCTTTCGTTGTCATACCTGGCTTCGCTTCTTTTTTCATTTCTTCACGTGCAAGCGCAACGATGCGGCCGATTTTTCGTAAGCCTTCTAAATCTTGTTCATTACGAATAATCATGAAAACCACTGTCCTTCCTCGAATGTATATCTTACCCGATTGTATCATGTTTATTTTCGTCCTGCTACTCGCTTGCGGTATGTGGGCTGATTCCTCTCATAAGGAATACATGACAATTGTCATATCGATGTCATGACGCATCATACTGTTTCCTAAGTTTTCCAAAACGTACAATGTAAATATAAGAAACAGCGGGGGTGGAGAGATGGAAAAGATTATAGAAGTAAATGGTGTTTCTAAAACATTTAAATATAAAAAGGCAGTAAATAACGTTTCATTTCATGTGAATAAAGGAGAAATAGTAGCACTACTTGGACCGAATGGTGCAGGAAAAACAACGACGATGTCGATGATGCTTGGATTAAAGGATCCGACGGAAGGAACTGTTTCTATATTTGGAAAGAGTCCCAAACATAGAGATGTTCGTAATAGCCTCGGTGCGATGTTACAAGAAGTAAGTGTCATTGATAGCATTACAGTAGAAGAGGCAATTGAGTTATTCCGTAGTTATTATACGAATCCGGTAGCGAAAGAAACGTTACTACAGTTATCAAATTTAGAATCGGAGCGAAAGCAAAGATGTGAGAAATTATCAGGTGGGCAAAAAAGAAGGTTAAACTTTGCACTCGCACTTGCAGGAAATCCTGATTTGTTATTTTTAGATGAGCCGACAGTTGGAATGGATATTACGTCTCGAAGAACGTTTTGGGAAACAATTCGAAAGTTAGCAAGTGAAGGGAAAACAATTATTTTAACAACGCACTATTTAGAAGAAGCGGATGCATTGGCGAATCGCATTTTATTATTTGCGAATGGAAAGATTATCGCAGATGGTACACCAGATGAGATGAAGGCGACGATTTCGCGAAAAACAATCAAGTTTTATTCGAAGGAAAGTATTCCTGCAAAATTACTAAAAGAATTACCAAACGTAACCGAAGTACAGTCAAACGAAGGGCACTTCACTTTAACAACTGAAGATACAGATGCAACTTTAAAAGCGATTTATCAAAAGAACTTACCTGTAACAGATGTTTCAGTTGAACGTGGAAGTCTTGATGAAGCATTTGAACAGTTTATCGCAAATCAGGAGGAGGGAATCGCATGAGAGCTTTATGGATGCAATGCAAAATAGAAATTTTACGTACGTTTCGCAATAAATTATTTATCTTTTTCTCATTATTAATGCCAGTTATGTTTTACTACATTTTCACAAATGTTATTCAAGTGCCACAAAACGGAGATGCTTGGAAAGCGCATTATTTAATCTCAATGGCGACGTTTAGTATTGTAGGGACGGCACTTTTTAGTTTCGGTGTAAGGATTTCTCAGGAAAAGGGGCAAGGGTGGACACATTTGTTAAAAATTACACCACTTCCAGAGGGGGCATATATAACAGCCAAAATCATCGCTCAAACTGTAGTGAATGCTTTTTCAATCTTAGTTATCTTTATCGCAGGAATATTAATTAATCATGTCGAGTTAACAGTAGGGCAATGGATTGGCGCTGGATTATGGTTGTTGTTAGGTGTAACACCATTTTTAGCGTTAGGAACAGTAATAGGTTCTATTAAAAAGGCAGATGCAGCAGCGGGTTTAGCGAATATTTTAAATATGAGTCTAGCTGTAATTGGTGGCCTATGGATGCCAATTGAAGTATTCCCAAAAATATTAAGAACGATTGGTGAATGGACACCAACATATCACTTCGGAAGCGGCGCATGGAATATTGTAGCTGGAAAATCAGTTGGTTGGGAAAATATTGCGGTACTAGGAGGTTATTTCCTTATATTTGTTGTAATATCAATATATATAAGAAAAAGACAGGAAGCGGTATAAATGATAGAAAAGAAGAGGATTGAGATTTTTCCGAAACATATGGGTTTCTTCCCATATATGTGGTTCGTGTATCTGTTATTTCCAATTTACCATTTAGTGCAGGCGTCAGGGTGGAAGCTTGTAATTGGAAGCGGTATGTTGATAGTTTTTATTATCACATACCGTCAGCTTTATTTTGTGCAGAGGACGTTCGTTTTTTGGGCATGTATTCAAATGGTACTTATCTTTTTATTTGCTTTATTTTACAATCCTTTCATGATATTCTTTGGCTTTTTCACCGCAAGTGCGATGGGATTTGCACCAAATAAGAAAGTGTTTCGAGTGCTATTGTGTTTGTTAGTTATAATGCTTGGGGCATTTTTATTTGTAAATATGAATCAACTAACAACTACAAGTTTAGTAAATATCGTTCCAATGTTTATTTTAATGCTTCTTACACCATTCGGAATGCGAAATTTTAATCAAAAAAAGATGTTAAGGAATCAGTTAGACGAAGCAAACGAACAAATTAAAGACTTAGTAAAACGTGAAGAGCGGCAGCGGATTGCAAGAGATCTTCATGATACGTTAGGGCACACGTTATCACTCATTACTTTAAAAAGCCAGCTCGTGGAGAAGTTAATTGTAAAAAATCCGGAGCGTGCAAGCGCGGAAGCAAAGGAAATTACACAAACATCTCGTACCGCTTTAAAGCAGCTAAGGGAACTAATTTCTGATATGCGTATGATTACAGTAGAAGAAGAGCTTGAGCAAATAAAAGCAATCTTACAAGCAGCTACTATTGAATTAGAAATAAAACAAGAAACGAGTGCAAGTTCGTTATCACCCATTGAACAAAATATTTTAGGAATGTGTTTACGTGAGGCTGTGACGAATGTTGTAAAGCATAGTAAGGCGACGCGTTGCACAGTTTCTGTACTAGAATCACAAGGTGAATTAATTTTGACAGTAGAAGATAATGGAGTTGGTTTAGCAGATCAAAACCATGATGGAAATGGCATTCGTGGTATGAAAGAGCGCATCGCTCTTATTGACGGGTTTGTTGAACTGGGTACGATCAATCCAGGGACACTATTAATAGTAAAAGTACCAGTTGTCATTAGAACAGGAAAAGATGAGGTGAGGGCATGATTCGAATTATTATTGCAGAAGATCAGCGGATGCTTCGTGGTGCATTGGGGGCCCTACTTGATCTAGAAGATGATATTGAAGTAATTGGGCAAGCTGCGAACGGGGAAGAAGCGCTAAAACTAATTGAATCGCTACAACCTGATGTAAGCATTATGGATATTGAAATGCCAATTCAAAGCGGATTAGATGTTGCGGAAACGTTACAGAAAGAAAAATCAGCATGTAAAGTAATGATTTTAACAACATTTGCGCGCCCTGGATATTTTGAACGAGCAATGAAAGCTGGCGTGCACGGATATTTATTAAAAGATAGCCCAAGTGAAGATTTAGCTGCAGCGATTCGTAATGTAATGAAAGGAAAGCGAGAGATTTCTCAAGATTTAATGTTCGGCTTATGGCAGGAGCAAAATCCGTTATCAGATCGTGAAAAAGAAGTATTGTTACTTGCGAAAGAAGGAAAGACGGCAAATGAAATTGCGAAGGCACTTTATCTTTCGCCTGGTACAGTTCGTAATTATATTTCTGAAGTATTAACGAAGCTCGATGCGAAAAATAGAATTGAGGCCATTACAATTGCAGAAGAAAAGGGATGGATATGAAAAGAAGTTTACCTATGAGTGGTAAGCTTCTTTTTTCTTATAAACAAGTATTTCAATAGAGAGTTTTGTCACAGTCGCATCGCTCAGAATTTGAAGTATATCGTGTAATTTAGATTTTACTTCATTTTTCGACAAAAAATTTGTTATAGTAAGATTAGGTTGTTGATTTAAGTTTTGGACAACTTTACCACTAACAGTTGTGATTACTCCATTTTTATCTACTTTTACAATAAGATCTTGGCCATATACTTTATAGTGTTTATATGTTTGTGCAAGGCGAGCTTCGGTTTGATTTTCTTTTGTTGCTTTATTTGTAGGTTGGGAATCTACATTCATTTCAGTTGTCATTCACTTTTGTTGAGCTTTCGCCTCATTTATCTCACCTTTTAAATACTTTTTCAGCATATTTTTTCGTATCATTTTGAGGTTGTGTAATTTTTTAAGCGTTAAATTAGGCTAAGTAATTTCAAATTTTACTTTATTTCTGTCTAATTCTTGGGTGTGAATAACTTCTGCTACTGCTAATAAAGGAAAAAAAACCGAATGTAACGAAGGCACGGGCGAATTTTCTATAATTTATCTATAAAACCACTAATCTATTATTGTATGTGAGACGAATTGTATGAAGAATTTGCCGAATTTTATATATATTATGCATTATTTCATGTCAAAAATTGTCGAATTCACATTATTGTAGTGGTATGACAACTTAACAAATTATATTGTTATAATGGATGGTGAGTAAGTATGCACGCAGAAAAATTAGGAAGTGAAATTAAGAAAATTAGGGTAATGAGGGGATTAACACAAAAACAGTTATCCGAGAACATATGTCATCAATCGGAAGTGAGCCGAATTGAATCAGGCGCGGTATACCCAAGTATGGATATATTGCAAGGTATTGCAGCAAAATTACAAGTTCCCATTATTCATTTTTATGAGGTACTCATTTATTCTGATATTGAGAGGAATAAGCAGTTAAAAGATCAAATTATTATGCTTTGTAAGCAAAAGAAATATAAAGAAATTTATAATAGGGTATGCAATGAGTTGAAAAAGGAAGAATATCATCCCGAGCTTCAGCAATTTCTTCAATGGCAATATTATGTAGCTGCTTACATATTAAAAAAAATCGATTATGAATATTGTATTTTAGAATTAAAGAAATTGCTCAATCAACAATTGGTAGGAATAGATGTATATCAGAATCTTTATATTGAAAACGCAATTGCAAATATTTATGCTGAAAATGGTTATTTGAAGAAGGGTATTGATTTATTTGAAAATATATTAAAACAATTAGAGACATTGCATGATAATAAAGAATTTGATGTGAAGGTGAGACATAATCATGCAAAAGCATTATTCTCAGATAATCAATACGAAGAAGCGCTTTGCCACGCAAATAAAGCTATTGAACTATCGTGCCAAATTAATAGTATGACATTAATTGGACAGTTATACTTTCGAAAAGGTGAATGCCTAGCAAAGCTAGGGTGTGATAGAGCGGAAATTGAAGATGCTTATGAAAAAGCGTGTTTCTTTTTTGATATATTAGGAAACCATACATTAAAAGAATCACTTATGAAAAAAATGAAGAAATAAAAAAGATCTAAAAAATAAATATGCATAATTGCATAATGTATGGATAAATTTTCATGATATATTTAAATAAAAAAATGCGGGTGATGGAATATGAAGAAACTACTTATTGGTAGTCTATTAACGTTAGCGATGGCATGGGGTATTTCATTAGGAGATACAGCATTAGAGAAAAGTCAAATAATTTCTCACAATAATCAAGAGGTACAATTAGCTGGAGAAGTACCTTATGAATATTAAAAAACAACCGTCTTACTTAGACGGTTGTTTTTTTGTGGAGTAACCTCCAAACGTCTTTACTAGAAACAGGCTTGCTAATAAAGAATCCTTGAATGTTGTCACAGTTTTGTTCATATAAAAACTTCCATTGTTCTTCTGTCTCTACGCCCTCGGCAATAACTTCTAAATTTAGTTCTTTTGATAGTGTAATAATGGAAGAGATAATCGCTTCTTCTAAAGGACTAGTTGTAATGCCGCAAATAAATTCCCGAGCAATTTTTAATGTATTAATTGGATATTTTGTTAAATAAGCTAAAGAACTATAACCAGTTCCAAAGTCATCGATTGAAATTTGAATACCGAGATTTTGAAGCTGTTCTAGTTTTGCAACTACAGATTGATTTTGATTAATTGCAATGCTTTCCGTAATTTCAATATCTAGTGCTTCTGGTTTTAGTTCTGTTTCCTCTAACACTTTTGAAATGGTTGGGATTAAATTTGTATGGTTAAATTGAACAACAGATAAATTTACACCAACTTTCAAGTGAGAAAAACCTTGATTATGCCACCTTTTTGCCTCTAAGCAGGCGGTACGTAAAATCCAATTTCCAAGTTCAATAATAAATCCGGTTTCCTCCGCTAGAGGAATGAATTGGGCAGGAGACACGATGCCAAGTTTTGGGTGCTTCCAACGAATTAATGCTTCAAAACCGATAATTTGTTTTGTTTTCGTGCTTACTTGTGGCTGATATTCAAGGAAAAATTCACTTTGTTGTAATGCTTTTGCAAGTTCGCCTTCTAAGAATTGAATTTCATTTTGGGCGATACTCATTTCTTTTGAGAAGAAAACAAATCTGTTTTTCCCATTTGCTTTCGCGCGATACATAGCCATATCGGCATTTTTCATTAATTCAGTAACATCGGTTCCGTAATCAGGATACATGGCAATACCGATACTCGGTGTAATAGATAGTTCTTCGTCTTTAATGAAGAATGGTTTGTTTAAAATGGTTAAAATTTGTTCAGCTATAAAAGCAGCACTTTTTTCTGAGTACATATCTGGTAATAGAATTGTAAACTCATCTCCGCCTTGGCGAGCAACGATATCCTTCGAACGCAAGCAACTGCGTAACCTTTTTGCTACTTCAATTAATAATAGATCTCCGACGTCGTGACCAAGTCTATCGTTAATTTTTTTGAATCGATCTAAATCAAGGAACATGACGGCAACATCATTTGCGCTAGTTTGAGCTATATTTAAAATGTTCTTTAAATCTTTTTCAAACTTTCGGCGATTTGGTAATCCAGTCAGTGCATCATGAAAGGCTAAATGTTCTACTTGTTTTTGTTTTTCATATAAAGTTGTAATATCACGTGCTATGCCGAACATCCCAACAACTTCTTTGTTTATGAAAGTAGGGATGAGTGTAACGTGAAGGTAATAGTAGTAGCCTTCTTTTTCTTTTGTGCGAACTTCTAAAGTTTGTGGTCTACCTTCTTTTGTTATTTGTAAAGCTTTCTTTAGTAGATTATGGTCTTTTGAGTCAATAAAGTGTAGAAGAGAATAGCTTTCTACTTCACAATAGTAGGCAGTAAATAAGCTTTCACAAGCTGTATTAGATTGTTGGAAAATACCATCCATATTTAAAGAGAAAACGGCATCAGGATGATCTTCGAATAATGATTTATAGCGTTGTTCACTCTTTGATAACGCAGATGCACCCTCTTCTACTTTGCCTTCTAGTTGTGTAGTCAACTGTTCATATGTATCGATTAGTGCTTGATTATCTTTCCACATGTAAAGTTGTCGTAGGAATAATAAGATGAGTGATAATACTAGACCGATTAGCATGAACTTATCATCCCAAGGTTGAATAAGAATAAAGGAAAAAGTAATGATTATACTGAAATAGGGTAATATAAAGCGCACATAATCAAATCGATAATACTTTGTTTTCGTTTCATGCTGCATTGGTTTGTCCAAAATGTATAGTATGGAAGATAAACCAATTAATAAAATTGAAGCAGTATGTACTAAATAAGAGACTTCAGAAGAAGTTTTCATCCCCATGTTTAGTTGGAACAGATGTATATACCCGTACACAAGTATGATAGTAAAACCCATAATTAATGAAATTCTGCTAGCAGAATATTGTTCTCGTCTATATAGGCTAATAACGGCGTAAATTACTAATGCTTGTGCAATAAAGTATCCAACTAAAACCCAGTGATCTGTTGTTAACATACGAAAGCTTGAGAGGTCCAAAATAAAAGTTAAGGTAAAATAAATATTCATAATAACAATAAAGATGCTATCGAATGAAAATTGAGCAAGGCCTCTAATAGAGTAATGTTTTATGAATTTGATAGCAAACCCAGAAAAGAGCAAAATATATTGTATGATGAAAAAAGGTAGTGCCTTATATGAGAATATGACTTGATCATATATAGAAAGTGAATGAAGGAATAAAGTTATTTCCATAGTTAGTCCGCATATGCAAGTGCAGAGTAATAAAACCCAAAATAATTTATCACTACGCTTCATTTTCTTAATAGCTTTATATAAGCAATAGCAAGAAAAGAGTGCAGCAAAACAAAATAAGAAGAGAATTCCAATTTCTTTTATATTCAAGTCCTTAGGGATAAGAAATATCCAAAGGGAAAATATAATTATATACATCGTGACAAAGTGTACATATTTTTTTTGATTAATCATATTATGGCTCCGTTTCAATAAAGTTGAATCGCAGGTGGAAAATGCTAATTCCAATCATAGCATATACAATAGGTTGTTTTTTACTATAAAAATTACTTTTTTTGAAAAAAATAGCTCAACATTACAATTTACCATTGTAATGTTGAGCTATTTACTCTTTTTATCCCTCTTATAGAGGATAATTCATCTATTAATTGCAGCATTGCTAAATCTTTCTGTTTACTTTCAATCATAATATCGAAATTATGGTTGATTTTTTTTGCAATGTTTAAGAAAGGCTTAATAAACTCTAAATCAATATATTCAGAGTGAGCTCTAAATTCTTTTTTTGATTTAGGGGAGGAAATGTGAACTTTAGGAGGGACATTTGTATGTGACCAAGTTTCAAAAATTGCAGGGAGTAACACTTCTAGCGGTTCCTCGCAAAGGTTTGCCATGTGATGATGATAATCAAATACGAATGGAATCTTTTCTTTTTGGCAAATCGATAAAGTTTCAGCAGTTGTATATGTTTTATCATCATTTTCAAGCGTCATTTGCTCTTTTATATGTGCAGGAAGTTTTTTTATGTTTTCATGGAAACGTCCAACTGCTTGTTCTTTATTTCCATAGGCACCACCTACATGGATGTTAATATAAGAAGAATCTGCAATTCCTATTGCATCTAATACTTTATAATGATAGGCCATATCTGTAATAGCGTTAGTTGTAATATGTGGCTTGTCGCTTGTAAATAGCGTAAATTGATTTGGATGAAAACTTACTCGTAAATTGTGTTCTTTAATTAATGCCCCAATTTTACGCCAAAGCGGTGTAAATGCCCCGATATAATCAAACTCGACTTCGGGATGCGTTGCAAGTGGGACGATGGAAGAAGATAAGCGATATAATGGAATTTCATGCGCTATATTGTAATGAAGAATACGTATTGTATGCTCAAGATTTTGCCGTGTAACATCGTATAATTTATCTTCTCGTTCTTGTTTATTAAGCTTTTGAAAGCTTGTAAATGTCATCGTTTTAGCCGGAGAACAGTCCCAGAGTGCCATTGCATGTGAGACATATCCGAAACGCATAATCATAATGAATACATCTCCTTTATCCATTATCTTTCCTATAGAAAGAAAGCAAGTATCGTTCCTACCCATTCTTTTCCCCTATCAATAAGAGAATGCGGGCTAACATCTTTAAAGGAAAGTAATGACGCATTTTCTAGATCTTCATGGAATTTGTTTTTTACTGTTTGTATAAAATGTTTATCATATAAAAGGCAGTTGATTTCATGGTTAATATATAAACTTCTCATATCAAAGTTTGCAGTTCCAATATCACAAATATAATCATCGACTATAATAACTTTAGCGTGAAAAAACCCTTGTTGAAATGCGTAAATATTACACCCAGCTTGTATTAACTTTCGGCAATATGGGAATTTTGCTTCGCGAACAAGGGCGTGATCCGCTTTTTCTGGAACGAGAACCGTGATTTGGACCCCACGTTTTCGCGCTTTTAATAATGCATTCATAATTTTCTTCCCAGGAATGAAATATGGTGTACCGATAAAGAGTTCTTTTTCCGCACTTTCGATTAAATGTAAAAATGTATTTTGCAAATAGGCACCATCAGTAGGGATAAAACGATGTAGAATGATTCCTGGTTGTTGCTTAGGAAAATAAAGAGGTGAATCTAATAAATTTTGGTTCGTATCGTCGAGCCAATCATGTAAAAATTGCTTTTGTAAATCTTGTATTCCTTCTCCTGTAAGGCGTAAATGATAATCGCGCCATAATCCTAATTTTTGATTATGCCCTAAATATTCTTCTCCAATATTAAACCCACCAATATAACCAATTTTCCCGTCAATAACTGTAATTTTTCTATGGTTTCTTTGATTTGCAGAAAAGAACGGAAAAGGAAATTTCACTTTATGACAAAATGAAAAAGAGACGCCGTGTTTTTGTAGGGAACGAATTGCCTCGTTTGATAAATAATGGCTTCCCAATCGATCGAGTAAAAGTCTTACTTCAATTCCTTCCTGTGCCTTATCGATAAGTAACTTTAAAAATTCACGACTGATTTTATCGTTTTTTACAATGAAGAATAAAACGTGCACATGGTGCCTTGCTTGTTGTATATCAGTAAATAAAGCATCATATAAATCTTGCCCGTATGTATAAAGGTGAAAATTACTTTGACGTAAAGGGAAAATACGAGAGCGCACACGCTTTAAATGAAGAATCCTCCCATATAAAAGGTCAATTGTGATCCAAAGAGTAACGCATATTAACAAGAGAGATAAGAAGAACATAAGTGGATTCCCTCCTTTGCATTCTTTTCGCCTTCATTTTACTGGCTGCCCGGAAAATCCCGATTGGCTTCACCTTATCCCATATTAAGGGGCGGTAAGCCTCCTACTTAAAAATTAGGCTTACTTAAAGGAATCAGGCGAGAGGAAACAACCCCCTACGGATTAAAGTTTCACTTTATAGTTTCACCGAAATAAACAGCTTTATTAAAAAATATGTTGTTGTATAACAAAAAACTGTTGACTGAATGCTCACTCATTATATAATGAAGACAGGGGAT
The DNA here is from genome assembly GCF_008042305.1 of Bacillus sp. AY18-3. NCBI lineage: Bacteria > Bacillati > Bacillota > Bacilli > Caryophanales > Bacillaceae > Bacillus > Bacillus sp. AY18-3. The sequence continues at coordinate 13,999 of NZ_QKQR01000009.1, forward strand.
AAAATTCAGAAAATTATATGTTTTTGAAGATTCTAAAAAAGAAAGAGAGCTTACAAAGAGAGGGGTAGCATAAAAATGAATAGCTTACTGATCATTAATTGGCTGGCTGCCATTGCTGTTATTGCTTATGCGGGATATTTGTTTGTGTATCTTATACGGACGAGGATGGCCTACATACAGTTAGGAAAAAAGATTGAATTTGACCGTCGTTTTAAAGAGCGTTGGGATCTCCTTAAGGTCAATGTTTTCGGTCAGAAAAAGCTGCTGAAAGATAAGAAGAGCGGCATTATTCACGTTATGTTCTTTTACGGATTTATTCTTGTCCAATTTGGAGCAATTGACTTCGTTTGGAAAGGACTCGCACCAGGATCACATCTTCCACTTGGACCACTATACCCTGCATTTACATTCTTCCAGGAAATTGTCACACTTGTTATTTTAATTGCAGTCTTTTGGGCTTTTCATAGACGTTATGTTGAGAAGCTAGTTCGTTTAAAACGTAATTTCAAATCAGGCCTTGTTCTTATCTTTATTGGTGGCTTAATGATTTCTGTGCTACTTGGTAATGGGATGGGAATTATATGGCACGGCGAGGAGCTTTCATGGAGTGAACCGATCGCTTCTGCAATCGCTTACGTTTTCTCGGGAATAAATGAAACCGCAGCCATTTCTGTGTTCTATTTCTCTTGGTGGGTGCATCTACTAATTTTGTTAACATTTTTAGTGTATGTTCCACAATCAAAACACGCGCATTTAATTGCGGGACCAGTTAACGTTTTCTTCGGACGTCTTTCAAATCCAGGGAAACTTGAAAAGATTGACTTTGAAGATGAAACGCAAGAAACATTTGGTGTTGGTAAAATCGAAGACTTTAGACAAAATCAGCTTATTGATTTATACGCTTGCGTAGAGTGTGGTCGCTGTACAAATATGTGCCCGGCAACAGGGACAGGGAAAATGTTATCGCCGATGGATTTAATTTTAAAACTTCGCGATCATTTAACTGATAAAGGAGCAGCAGTGACATCAAAAGCACCGTGGGTTCCAGTAGTTGCTTTTAATAATACACAAGGAAATCAGTTAGCGATGATGGCAGCTGGGAAAGGGCAACAAGAATCAGCAGCTACAACGCTTGCTTACGATCCGAGTTTAATCGGAGATGTTATTACAGAGGAAGAGATTTGGGCTTGTACAACGTGCCGTAACTGTGAAGATCAGTGTCCGGTTATGAATGAGCATGTTGACAAAATCATTGATTTACGCCGCTATCTCGTTCTAACAGAAGGAAAGATGGACGCGGAAGCGCAGCGTGCGATGACAAATATCGAGCGTCAAGGGAATCCGTGGGGACTGAACCGTAAAGAGCGTGAAACTTGGCGCCAAGGTGATGATGAAGTAACGGTTCCAACTGTAAAAGAAAAATCGAAAGCTGGCGAGGAGTTCGAATATTTATTCTGGGTTGGTTCAATGGGATCATATGATAATCGTAGTCAGAAGATTGCGATATCGTTTGCGAAGTTAATGAACGAAGCAGGCATTTCATTCGCGATACTTGGTAATAAAGAAAAGAATTCTGGAGATACACCGCGACGTCTTGGAAATGAATTTGTCTTCCAAGAGATGGCGACAAAGAATATCGAGGAATTTGAAAAAGCAGGAGTGAAGAAAATCGTTACGATTGATCCTCACGCTTATAACACATTTAAAAATGAGTATCCAGACTTTGGCTTGCAAGCAGAAGTCTATCATCATACAGAATTGTTAGCTCAGTGGGTGAAAGAAGGACGCTTAAAACCTGTTCACGCTATTGAGGAAACAGTTACGTACCATGATTCCTGTTACTTAGGAAGATACAACGAAGTATACGAAGCGCCACGCGATATTTTGAAAGCAATTCCTGGTGTGAATCTTGTAGAAATGGCACGTAACCGTGAAACCGGAATGTGCTGTGGCGCAGGTGGTGGCTTAATGTGGATGGAAGAGACAGCAGGTTCACGTATTAACGTTGCTCGTACAGAACAAGCACTAGCTGTGCAACCATCCATTATCGGTACAGGTTGTCCATATTGCTTAACGATGATTAGCGATGGGACGAAAGCGAAAGAAGTAGAAGAGAAGGTTCAAACTCTTGATGTAACAGAGATTTTAGAACGCTCTGTTATCGGACAGAAGAAAGAAGCGATGTAATCTGCAAGCATGAATACAACTTTAGAGAGAGGTGCAATCATTGCACCTCTTCTCAACGTAAGAACACCGAGCGAGCGCTCGGTGCTAAAAAAAGAGATGGGGGAAATAGATATGAGTAAAACAGTTATTTTAAGTGCTGCAAGAACACCGGTTGGGAAATTTGGAGGATCTTTAAAAGACGTGAAGGCGACAGAACTTGGGGGAATTGCAATTAAAGCAGCGCTTGAGAGAGCAAATGTTTCTGCTAGTGATGTTGAGGAAGTTATATTTGGAACAGTTATTCAAGGGGGACAGGGGCAAATTCCATCGCGCCAAGCTGCGAGGGCTGCTGGAATCCCTTGGGAAGTACAGACGGAAACAGTGAATAAAGTTTGTGCATCAGGGCTTCGTGCGGTTACGTTAGCGGATCAAATTATTCGTACTGGCGATCAATCACTAATTGTAGCTGGCGGTATGGAGTCGATGAGTAACAGTCCTTACATTTTACGAGGTGCAAGATGGGGATACAGAATGGGGAACAACGAAATCATCGATTTAAACGTTGCTGACGGCTTGACATGCGCATTTTCAGGTATACACATGGGTGTTTATGGCGGAGAAGTTGCGAAGGAAGATGGAATCTCTCGCGAAGCGCAAGATGAATGGGCATATCGTAGCCATCAGCGTGCGGTTTCAGCGCATAAAGAAGGACGTTTTGAAGAGGAAATCGTGCCAGTAACGATTCCACAAAGAAAAGGCGATCCTATTGTCGTTGAAAAAGATGAGGCGCCACGCGCGGATACAACGATTGAAAAATTAGCGAAATTAAAACCTGTATTTGATAAGACGTCGGCAGTGACAGCGGGTAATGCTCCAGGACTAAATGATGGCGGTGCTGCGCTCGTATTAATGAGCGAAGACAGAGCAAAGCAAGAAGGAAGAAAGCCATTAGCGACAATTTTGGCACATACAGCAATTGCAGTGGAGTCTAAAGATTTCCCAAGAACGCCAGGTTATGCAATTAACGAATTGTTGAAAAAAACAGGCAAGACAATTGAAGATATCGATTTATTCGAGATTAATGAAGCATTTGCAGCGGTAGCAATTGCAAGTACAGAGATTGCAGGAATTGACCCAGATAAATTGAATGTAAATGGCGGCGCAGTGGCAATGGGACATCCAATTGGAGCAAGTGGAGCGCGTATTATCGTTACACTTATCCACGCACTGAAGCAGCGCGGCGGCGGAATTGGAATTGCTTCTATTTGTAGCGGTGGCGGTCAAGGTGACGCAATTATGATTGAAGTTTGTTAATTTACGTGTAGGTGATTTTTGATTTATTAACAATTTATATTAAGGGGGAAGAAAGAATGGGTGTACAAAAAATAGTTGTAATTGGTGCAGGACAAATGGGTTCGGGAATCGCACAAGTATGTGCAATGGCAGGATATGATGTGAAGGTACAAGATTTAAAACAAGAGCAATTAGACAGAGGATTGGCTATTATTACGAAAAACTTAGCGCGTCAAGTAGAAAAAGGGCGCATGAAGGAAGAAGAAAAGGAAGCGACGTTAAATCGCCTTACAGTAACGCTTGATTTAGATTGTGTGAAGGAAGCGGATCTTGTTATTGAAGCGGCTGTTGAGAAAATGGACATTAAAAAGAAAATTTTCGCGAATCTAGATGAAATCGCTCCAGAACACGCAATTTTAGCGACGAATACGTCCTCTCTACCAATTACTGAAATTGCAGCAGTAACGAAACGCCCAGAAAAAGTAATTGGCATGCATTTTATGAATCCAGTTCCAGTTATGAAACTTGTTGAAATTATTCGTGGTTTAGCTACAGATGATGAGGTGTATGAAACAATTGAAGATATTACGAAAAAAATCGGGAAAGTGCCAGTCGAAGTAAATGATTTCCCAGGATTTGTATCGAACCGTATTTTATTACCGATGATTAACGAAGCGATCTATACGTTATATGAAGGTGTAGCGACGAAAGAAGCGATTGATGAAGTAATGAAACTAGGTATGAATCATCCGATGGGACCACTTACATTAGCTGATTTTATCGGTTTAGATACATGTTTATACATTATGGAAGTGTTGCATGAAGGATTAGGAGATAGTAAATATCGCCCATGTCCATTATTACGCAAGTATGTGAATGCAGGATGGTTAGGACGTAAAACAGGCCGTGGTTTCTACGTTTACGAATAAAGTCCTCCTTTTATTAAAATAGTGGTCTTACCAAATTATTAAAAAGATATATAGCAAACGGAGGCGGAGTACATGAACTTTCATTTTACTGAAGAGCAACAAATGATGAGGAAAATGGTTCGAGATTTTGCGCAGAAGGAAATAGCTCCCTTTGTTCCTAGTATGGAACAAGGGGTGTTCCCGAAAGAGATTATGCAGAAGATGGGTGAGCTTGGACTAATGGGTATTCCAGCGCCTGCAAAATATGGCGGGGCAGAAATGGATTTTATTTCTTACATTTTAGCAATTGAGGAAATTTCAAAGGTAAGTGCAACGGTTGGTGTAATTTTAGCTGTACATACGTCAGTTGGAATGAACCCGATTTTATATTTTGGAACAGAAGAACAGAAGCAGAAATATGTTTCTAAACTTGCGACTGGTGAATATTTAGGTGCATTTGCATTAACAGAACCAAATGCAGGATCAGATGCAGGGAGTTTGAAATCAAGAGCTGTAAAGAAAGGCGATCACTACATTATTAATGGATCGAAAGTATTTATTACAAATGGCGGTGAAGCAAGTACATACATTGTATTCGCTTCTACAAATCCAGAGGCAGGAAAAAGTGGGATTTCTGCATTTATAGTAGAGAAAGATACACCGGGCTTAGTTATCGGCAAAGATGAGCATAAAATGGGACTTCTTGGTTCTCGCACGGTACAACTTACGTTTGAAGATATGAAAGTGCCGGCCGAGAATTTACTTGGTGAAGAAGGGCAAGGATTTAAGGTGGCAATGGCGAATTTAGATGTTGGACGAATTGGAATCGGAGCGCAGGCATTAGGAATCGCGGAAGCGGCGCTTGCATGTGCGATTGATTATGCGAAAGAGCGTGAGCAATTCGGCAAGCCAATTGCGGCGCAGCAAGGAATCGGATTCAAACTTGCAGATATGGCGACTAGTGTAGAAGCAGCGCGATTACTTGTATACAGAGCGGCATCGCTAAGAGCGCAAGGATTACCATGCGGTAAAGAAGCTTCTATTGCGAAATTATTCGCTTCTAAGACGGCTGTTGAAGTTGCGATTGAAGCGGTGCAAGTATTTGGTGGTTACGGTTATACGAAAGACTATCCAGTAGAACGATTTTTCCGTGATGCGAAAATCACGCAAATATATGAAGGAACGAGTGAGATACAGAAACTTGTTATTAGTCGAGCTTTATAAAAGGACAAGGGGGAGACGGGAATGCATTTTAAACTATCAGAAGAACATGAAATGATAAGAAAAATGGTTCGGGATTTTGCTAAGAACGAAGTAGCACCGACGGCAGCTGAGCGTGATGAAGAAGAGAGATTTGATCGTGCACTATTTGATCAAATGGCAGAGCTTGGTTTAACCGGCATTCCGTGGCCTGAAGAATACGGCGGAATTGGAAGCGATTACTTAGCGTATGTAATTGCTATCGAAGAATTATCTCGTGTTTGTGCTTCAACAGGTGTAACGCTGTCTGCACACACTTCACTTGCTGGTTGGCCAATTTTTAAATTTGGAACGGAAGAACAAAAGCAAAAGTTTTTACGACCGATGGCAGAAGGAGCGAAAATTGGCGCATACGGTTTAACGGAACCAAGTTCTGGTTCAGATGCTGGCGGAATGAGGACAACTGCGAAACGAGATGGAGACCATTACATTTTAAATGGATCGAAAATCTTTATTACAAATGGCGGTATTGCTGATATTTATGTTGTTTTTGCGTTAACTGATCCCGAATCGAAGCAGCGTGGTACGAGCGCGTTTATTGTGGAAAGTGATACACCAGGATTTTCAGTTGGGAAGAAGGAAAGCAAGTTAGGGATTCGCTCTTCACCAACAACTGAAATTATGTTCGAAGATTGCCGTATTCCTGTAGAGAACCTACTAGGGGAAGAGGGGCAAGGATTTAAAGTTGCGATGCAAACATTAGATGGCGGCCGTAATGGTATTGCCGCGCAAGCAGTCGGTATTGCGCAAGGGGCTTTAGATGCTTCTGTAGAGTATGCAAGAGAGCGTCATCAGTTTGGGAAACCAATTGCGGCGCAGCAAGGAATTGGTTTTAAACTTGCAGATATGGCAACGGATGTGGAGGCGGCGCGTCTTCTAACATACCAAGCGGCTTGGCTTGAATCGGAAGGGCTTCCGTATGGGAAAGAGTCAGCGATGTCAAAGGTATTTGCAGGCGATACAGCGATGAAGGTGACGACTGAAGCGGTACAAGTATTTGGTGGTTACGGTTATACGAAAGATTATCCAGTAGAGCGTTATATGCGCGATGCAAAGATTACACAAATATATGAGGGAACACAAGAGATTCAAAGGCTTGTAATTTCTCGTATGTTAACGAAGTAGGAGCAAAGGCGTAGGTATTTTCCTACGCTTTTTCCTTCCAAAAAATAATAGAGAGAGGTGAAGGGGATGGTTAAACATAATGTACATGCGTCCGTGAAAGATGAAAAATTAGTTGCGTTAAGACGTGAACAAATGATTAAAGGTGCGGTGCAATTGTTTAAGCAAAAAGGGTTCCCACGTACAACAACGAGAGAGATTGCGAAGGCGGCTGGGTTTAGTATTGGAACACTTTATGAGTACATTCGTACAAAAGATGATGTTTTATATTTAGTTTGTGATAGTATTTATGAACATGTAAAAGAAAGATTAGAGGAAGTAGTGTGTACAGAGAAGGGAAGTATAGAAAGCTTAAAGATAGCGATAAAGAATTATTTTAAAGTGATGGATGAATTGCAAGAAGAAGTATTAATTATGTATCAAGAGGTACGTTTTTTACCGAAAGAATCACTCCCATATGTATTAGAAAAAGAGTTTCAAATGGTCGGAATGTTTGAGAATATTTTAGAGCAGTGTACAGAAAATGGGACATTTACATTAAATAAAAAAGAGATACAGCTTCTTGCACATAACATTTTCATACAAGGACAAATGTGGGGATTTAGACGTTGGGCCCTGCAAAAACTGTATACGCTTGAAGAATATACAGAAATGCAAATTAGGTATGTACTGCAAGGAGCGCATATGTTTCCGAAATAAGGAATAGACAAATTATAATTTTATTATCATATTAAAGTTTCCCGTTTTTTTTGTAGCATATTTGTGCGACTTTTGTTTATAATGAATAGTATGGATTTTTTTAAGCAGACCGTTATATATAAGGTTATATTTGAAGAAAGGAAGTGCCGCATAAGTGAATTTTAAGCAATATTCACCAGAAGAGCTAAAAGAATGTTCAATGATTGAAGTTGTACATAGCGTTTTAGGGGATAAAAGACAAGCAACGACATTCAACGAGTTGGTTCGAGAAATCGCTCAAGTGCTGGGACTATCTCAAGAGCAAGTTAATGCGAAACTCGCACAATTTTATACAGATTTAAACATCGATGGACGTTTCATTAATTTAGGAGAAAATCGTTGGGGACTACGTAGCTGGTACCCATATGAGCAAATTGATGAAGAAATCTTACCTCAGCCAAAACCGAAGAAGAAACGTAAAGTTGAAGAGGACGGTTTTGACGACTACATCGAAGAAGATGAAGACTTCGACGATGCAGATGCAAATGAAGAAGAGGTAGAAGATTTGGACAAGGTTCTTGAAGAAGAAGACGGAGACGACGATGATCTTGATGATTTAGATGAAGATGATGACGATGACTTCGCCGAAGAAGAACTTGAGTACGATGAAGCTGAGGCTGAAGAAGAAGAAGAGGAAGAACTGTAGTTCTTGACTTTTCATTATCGTCCATGTAGAATCATTTTTGGGCTCTTTAAAAAAGGACGATAATACTTTTAAAGTGTAAATATAAAAGAAAATTGCTCCCTACTTATTACTTTATGTGATGAGGGGAGCAATTTTCTTTTTTGTTTTTTGTTTAGAAAATAAAAAGAGTCTAACAATAAGATGGATACAGTGTTATCTACATACGTTGCGCTTTGCAACGGTGATTATATAACAGCAAAATAGGAGGGAGCTTTTTCATGACTAAGTATATTTTTGTAACAGGCGGTGTAGTATCGTCTTTAGGAAAAGGTATTACAGCAGCATCTCTTGGAAGACTTTTAAAAAATCGTGGTTTAAACGTAACGATTCAAAAGTTTGATCCATACATTAACGTAGACCCAGGGACTATGAGCCCATACCAACACGGTGAGGTATTCGTAACAGATGATGGTGCAGAAACTGATTTAGACCTTGGTCACTATGAGCGTTTCATTGACATCAACTTAAACAAATACAGCAACGTAACAACAGGTAAAATTTACTCTTCAGTTCTTCAAAAAGAGCGTCGTGGTGAATACCTGGGAGGAACAGTTCAGGTTATTCCTCACATTACTAACGAAATTAAAGAGCGTGTATACCGTTCTGGTCGCGAAACAAACGCGGACGTTGTTATTACAGAAATTGGTGGAACTGTTGGTGACATCGAGTCTCTACCATTCTTAGAAGCAATCCGTCAAATTAAGAGCGACATCGGTCGTGACAATGTAATGTACATTCACTGTACGTTAATCCCGTACTTAAAAGCAGCGGGTGAAATGAAAACAAAACCAACGCAACATAGCGTTAAAGAGCTTCGCAGCTTAGGTATTCAACCAAATATTATCGTTGTTCGTACAGAATTGCCTGTTTCTCAAGATATGAAAGACAAGCTTGCATTATTCTGTGACATTGATACAAAAGCAGTTATCGAAGCACGCGATGCAGATACTTTATATGCGGTTCCATTATCTCTTCAAGAACAAAATATGGACCAAATCGTTTGCGATCACTTAAAATTAGACAATCCAGCTGCAGATATGACAGAGTGGACTGCGCTAGTTAATAAAGTACGTAACCTTTCTAAGAAAACAAAAATTGCTCTTGTTGGTAAATACGTAGAGCTTCAAGATGCATATATTTCTGTTGTAGAAGCACTTCGTCATGCGGGTTATTCATTCGACACAGATGTAGAAGTGAAATGGGTAAACGCTGAGCACGTAACACCAGAGAACGTACAAGAATTAGTTGGTGACACAGATGGTATCCTTGTACCTGGTGGATTCGGCGATCGTGGTGTAGAAGGTAAAATCGTTGCAATTCAATATGCTCGTGAAAACAAAGTTCCATTCTTAGGAATTTGCCTAGGTATGCAACTTGCATCAATCGAATTCGCACGTAACGTATTAGGGTTAGAAGGAGCTAACTCTTCTGAAATTAATCCTGACACACCTTATGCAATCATTGACTTATTACCAGAACAAAAAGATGTAGAAGACTTAGGTGGCACACTTCGTCTTGGTCTATACCCATGTAAGCTTGCTGAAGAAACAAATGCTTACAATGCTTACAACGAGCCGGTTGTATATGAGCGTCATCGTCATCGTTATGAGTTCAACAATCAATTCCGTCCGGATATGGAAAAAGCAGGATTTGTATTCTCTGGTACAAGCCCAGACGGTCGTCTAGTTGAAATCATTGAATTAAAAGACCACCCTTGGTTCGTGGCAGCACAGTTCCATCCAGAACTTGTATCTCGTCCAAACCGTCCACAACCATTGTTCCATGACTTCGTAAGTGCTTCTATTACGAATAAAGAGAGCAAGTAATAAAAAAAGCGCCTGAAATAGGGCGCTTTTTTAATATTCATTTAACATTTCATCGATTGTAAATTTGATCCCATGATATGCAAATAAAGCTATCATTAAACTTGGGAATCCGTAGCGATTGCCTTCATCGTCTGGAATAAGGCCTTTTAACAACTTAGTATCAATATGTACATCTGTATATTGTTCTAGTGATTCAGTACCTTCTTGAATAGCAGAGATGCCGACGATAGAGTGTCCATCAGCTTGAAGTTTTTTTGCCATTGCTACAACTTCTTCATCTGTTGAAAAACGGCTAATAAGAAGTACACGGTCTGCAGAAGTTACTTCTACTTCTTTACCATTTTCAAATAATCGTTTTGCTTGCTTCATTGGCTCAGCACCGAATAATGCTTCAGCGACAACGCCCTCCATTTCATTTGTACCATGTAAATAAATGAAACCGTCGCCAACTAATGCTTGAGCAAGTAGACGGGCGCTATCTTCTATATTCATTTCTTCTTTTTGAGAAACTCTGGAGAAATAACCACTTAATTGAGTTGAAAAAATTTTTAACATAATGTTACTCCCTTTCGTACGTGTTTACCGGCTTTCATTATAGTTTATTTTTTTAGAAAGGTGAAATCGAAGGGTAGCATAACAAAATAGGAAACGGTAAAATAAGAAAGAATAGGAAGGAATTTGCCAAAGAATAGCGAAAATTAATCGTTAAGATATAAGAAGCTTTAAATCTTGTATTTACACAGAAAGGTTGGGAGTTATGGAAGGTAAAATTTTAATCGTTGATGATCAATATGGCATTCGTGTGTTATTACATGAAGTGTTCCAAAAAGAAGGTTATCAGACATTCCAAGCAGCGAATGGATTTCAAGCTTTAGATATCGTGAAAAAAGATAATCCAGATTTAGTAGTGTTAGATATGAAAATTCCAGGTATGGATGGTATAGAGATTTTAAAACATGTAAAGGAAATTGATGAGAGTATTAAAGTAATTTTAATGACTGCTTACGGAGAGCTTGATATGATCCAAGAAGCGAAAGATTTAGGAGCTTTAATGCACTTTGCTAAACCGTTTGATATTGATGAGATTCGTCAAGCGGTGAGAGAACAGCTTGCTGTAGAGGCGTAAAAAATGAATTTTTTATAAAAAATATGGAAAAAAGCGTTTACATGGACTATTGAGCAGGTGAATACGGTTGAGTTTTTGAGTACAAGTTGTTATCCTATTGAGTGTAGAAAAAAGTCCGGTATGTAAATATACATATTTTACCTTATTCTGGTCATACTACCAGCGATAAGAACTTATCGGATACAAAAAACGTTTTTTAGGAGGATTCACCATGCCTTTAGTTTCTATGAAAGAAATGCTAAACACAGCACTAGAAGGAAAATACGCAGTTGGTCAATTCAACATGAACAACTTAGAGTGGACTCAAGCTATCTTAGCTGCTGCGGAAGAAGAAAAGTCTCCTGTAATCCTAGGTGTATCTGAGGGTGCAGCTCGTCATATGACTGGTTTCAAAACAGTTGTAGCTATGGTTAAAGCTTTAATCGAAGAAATGAACATCACTGTTCCTGTAGCGATTCACCTTGACCATGGTTCAAGCTTCGAAAAATGTAAAGAAGCAATCGATGCAGGTTTCACATCTGTAATGATCGACGCTTCTCACCACCCATTCGAAGAAAACGTTGAAACTACTAAAAAAGTAGTAGAATACGCACACGCTCGTAACGTATCTGTTGAAGCTGAGCTTGGAACAGTTGGCGGACAAGAAGACGACATCATCGCTGAAGGCGTAATTTACGCTGATCCAGCAGAGTGTAAGCACCTTGTTGAAGCAACAGGTATCGATTGCCTAGCTCCAGCTTTAGGTTCTGTACACGGTCCTTACAAAGGTGAGCCTAACTTAGGATTCGCTGAAATGGAACAAGTTCGTGACTTCACTGGCGTACCTTTAGTATTACACGGTGGTACTGGTATCCCAACTGCTGATATCGTAAAAGCTATTTCTTTAGGTACTTCAAAAATTAACGTAAACACTGAGAACCAAATTGAGTTTACAAAAGCTGTTCGTGAAGCATTAAGCAAAGACCAAGAAGTTTACGATCCTCGTAAATATATTGGACCTGGCCGCGACGCTATTAAAGCAACTGTTGCTGGTAAAATGCGTGAATTCGGTTCTAACGGTAAAGCGTAAGAATAAAATTCCGTTTTGGAAACCGTCTAGTCTTTTAGACGGTTTCCTTTCGTTGTATAATGAAAGCGTGAACAAGTCGAAAGATTTTTATCATTTTGTTTTTGAAATAGAAAATAATGTGCATAGTCCTATTAATAAATGTGATAATGTATCTAAATTGATAATGTAAATTCGATGAATAGTTAATCTTTATCTATTCGTACTACGGGAGAAATGAAGATAATGGTTTCCTATTTATTGAGTGTTAGGGTGGAAAGAGTGATTGAGATTCTTAAGGGGAGCTTTCTATAAGGATATAGAAAGTAAATACATTCACAAGAAGGGAGCTCAATATGGAAAAATTGCTAATTGAAGGCGGAAGAGCTTTAAATGGAACAATTCGAGTGAGTGGTGCAAAGAACAGCGCCGTTGCACTAATTCCAGCGACAATTTTAGCAGATACTCCAGTAACTATTGGTGGTGTCCCTAATATTTCGGACGTGAAAATGTTAGGAGACTTGCTAGAGGAGATTGGAGGAAGAGTAGCTTATGGACAGGAGGAAGAGATGATAGTCGATCCTTCTAACATGGTTGCAATGCCTTTACCGAATGGAAAAGTGAAAAAATTGCGTGCTTCTTATTATTTAATGGGTGCGATGCTTGGCCGTTTTAAAAAAGCTGTTATTGGGCTTCCAGGTGGATGTCATTTAGGACCGAGGCCTATTGATCAGCATATTAAAGGATTTGAAGCGTTAGGTGCACATGTTACGAATGAACAGGGTGCGATTTATTTAAGAGCAGATGAATTGCGCGGGGCACGTATTTATTTAGATGTTGTTAGTGTAGGAGCTACAATTAATATTATGCTAGCAGCTGTGCGAGCGAAAGGTAGAACTGTTATTGAAAACGCAGCGAAAGAACCAGAGATTATTGATGTAGCTACATTGTTAACAAGCATGGGTGCACGCATTAAAGGTGCGGGCACAGATGTAATCCGAATTGATGGTGTGGATTCACTGCACGGTTGTCACCATACGATCATTCCGGATCGTATTGAAGCGGGTACGTATATGATTTTAGGAGCTGCATCAGGAGGAGAAATAACGGTTGATAATGTGATTCCTCAGCATTTAGAGTCAGTTACAGCGAAGTTAAGAGAAGCTGGTGTCCAAGTTGAAACGAACGATGACCAAATTACAGTGAACGGTAATAGAAGGTTAAAAGTAGTTGATATAAAAACGCTTGTATATCCAGGATTCCCAACAGATTTACAACAACCATTTACAACGCTTTTAACAAAGGCGCACGGAACGGGTGTTGTAACGGATACGATTTACGGCGCACGCTTTAAACACATTGATGAATTACGTCGTATGAATGCACAAATTAAAGTGGAAGGTCGTTCGGCAATTGTAACTGGTCCTGTTTTATTGCAAGGTGCAAAAGTGAAAGCAAGTGATTTGCGAGCTGGAGCGGCTCTTGTTATTGCAGGGTTAATGGCGGATGGAATTACAGAAGTAACCGGACTTGAGCATATTGATCGAGGTTATGAAAATATAGTAGACAAGCTTAAAGGTCTTGGCGCAAATATTTGGCGAGAACAAATGACAAGCCAAGAAATTGAAGAGATGAAGAACGCATAAGTGATACTTCCGCAAGGGGGAAGCGAAGCATCACTACTTGCGGAAGTATACTTTGTAGAGAAACACGGTTCACAAAATACGGCAGAAATATAAAGACTTAAAGGAGAGGGATTATCGTGGAAAGAAGTTTATCTATGGAGTTAGTACGTGTAACAGAGGCTGCAGCATTATCATCAGCGCGTTGGATGGGGCGCGGGAAAAAGGATGAGGCAGACGGTGCAGCAACATCAGCTATGCGTGATGTATTTGATACAATCCCGATGAAAGGTACAGTTGTAATTGGTGAAGGCGAGATGGACGAAGCACCAATGCTGTATATCGGAGAGAAATTAGGTACAGGATATGGACCACGTGTAGACGTTGCGGTTGATCCTTTAGAAGGGACAAACATCGTAGCAGCTGGTGGATGGAATGCTCTTGCTGTTATTGCAATTGCAGATCATGGTAATTTGTTACATGCTCCTGACATGTACATGGATAAAATCGCGGTTGGCCCAGAAGCGGTTGGGGCGGTCGATATTGATGCGCCTATTATCGATAACTTACGTGCGGTTGCGAAAGCGAAAAATAAAGATATTGAAGATGTTGTAGCGACAGTTTTAAACCGTCCACGTCATCAAGCGATTATCGAAGAAATTCGTAAAGCTGGTGCTCGTATTAAATTAATTAACGATGGCGATGTGGCTGGAGCAATTAACACTGCATTTGATCGCACAGGTGTAGATATTTTATTCGGCTCTGGTGGAGCACCTGAGGGTGTATTAGCAGCAGTTGCATTAAAATGTTTAGGTGGAGAAATCCACGGAAAGCTTCTGCCTCAAAATGAAGCTGAATTAGCTCGTTGTAAAAAAATGGGTATTGAAGATATAAATCGTATCCTTCGCATGGAAGACTTAGTAAAAGGTGACGATGCAATCTTTGCGGCAACAGGCGTAACAGACGGAGAACTATTACGCGGCGTTCAATTTAAAGGTAGCGTAGGAACAACACAATCCCTTGTTATGCGTGCAAAATCAGGCACAGTACGCTTCGTAGACGGACGTCATAGCTTGAATAAAAAACCAAACTTGGTTATTAAATAAAAAGTGCAAGCGGCTCGTTCAGAATCGCAGGGCATTGGAACTCTCGACCTTGAAGCGCTTTTTGCTTCGAGCGAGAGAGTGAAATGACCGGAGATTCTAGCCGCTGGAACTGGATTGAGTAAAAGGCGTAAGCAGCTCGTTCAGAATCGCAGGGCATTGTAGCTCCTGACCATACTAGCTACTGGAACTAGGTTAAATAAAAGCGAAGACAAATTTTCTTGTCTTCGCTTCTTGTATTTGTGTTTCAACGTATTGATTAAAACTAGATAAAAGGGTTACAATAGTGAATATTACCCTACTTGAACTTATTGCCTTTCATTATTAATTATTTGCCTTCCGTATTTTTTCCCTTTACCCATGTGAAAAGAGAATAACGTTAAAGTGTGGTGTCTGAATGAATTTGTCAATTGCAGCATTAGAAAACATGAAATTAAAAGAGTTATACGAGCTTGCGAAAGAATTTAAGATTTCGTATTATAGCAAATTAACGAAAAAAGAGTTAATCTTCGCTATCCTAAAAGCTCGAGCAGAAAAAGAAGGTTTCTTCTTCATGGAAGGCGTATTAGAAATTATTCAATCAGAAGGATTTGGATTCCTACGTCCTATCAACTATTCTCCAAGCTCAGAAGATATTTATATCTCAGCTTCGCAAATTCGTCGTTTCGATTTACGTAATGGAGACAAGGTTTCTGGTAAAGTACGACCTCCGAAAGAAAATGAACGCTATTTTGGATTATTACAAGTTGAAGCTGTAAACGGAGATGATCCAGAGTCAGCAAAAGAGCGTGTGCATTTCCCTGCATTAACACCATTATACCCAGATCGCCAAATGAAATTGGAAACGGAACCGAAAAAGTTACCGACACGCATCATGGATTTAATCGCACCAGTTGGATTTGGACAACGTGGTTTAATTGTCGCGCCTCCAAAGGCTGGTAAAACAAGTCTATTAAAAGAAATCGCACACAGTGTTACAACAAATCACCCGGAAGCTGAATTAATTGTACTTTTAATTGATGAGCGTCCAGAGGAAGTAACAGACATTGAACGTTCTGTTAAAGGAGATGTTGTAAGTTCTACTTTTGATGAAGTGCCAGAAAATCATATTAAAGTAGCGGAACTTGTGTTAGAACGTGCAATGCGTCTTGTAGAGCACAAAAAAGATGTTATCATTTTAATGGATAGTATTACCCGTTTAGCGCGAGCTTACAACCTTGTTATTCCGCCAAGTGGTAGAACATTATCGGGTGGTATCGACCCAGCTGCCTTCCATAGACCGAAGCGTTTCTTTGGAGCTGCACGTAATATTGAAGAAGGCGGTAGCTTAACGATTTTAGCAACAGCGCTTGTTGATACAGGATCTCGTATGGACGATGTAATTTACGAAGAATTTAAAGGAACTGGAAATATGGAACTTCACTTAGATCGTTCATTAGCTGAGCGTCGTATCTTCCCGGCAATTGATATTCGCCGTTCTGGTACACGTAAAGAAGATCTATTAATTCCGAAAGAACATTTAGACAAGCTATGGGGTATTCGTAAAACAATGCGTGATACACCAGACTTTGTCGAAGGTTTCTTACGTAAACTTCGTCAAACAAAGACAAATGAAGAATTTTTACAAAACATTGTTGCAGACTCAAAAAGATATGTAACAACTAAGTAAAGGGAAAAGATTGGGACTCGCTTATTTTGTGGTAAGCGAGTTTTTTATGTTTTTTAAGGGAATATTAGAGAGAGTAATATATGGGAAAAATTTTATTTTTTGAGATAAAAATTATATTTGGGTCGAGAGTTTGAAGTGTCCCGGATTCTGAACGAGCCGGTTGCGCTTTTAAATTTTAAAAAGACAAAAACAGGTAGTTGCAAAATGGAGTTAGCCTTGTTATAATTTCATCATATGTGTTTCATCAATATAGTTGTGCAAGCAGCTGAAGATGAAAAACTCTGTTTCGAAAATGATTCAGGGCGGAAGGAGATGAAAAGAATGAAAGCAGGAATCCATCCAAATTACAATAAAGTTGTATTTATGGACACGAACACAGGCTTCAAATTCTTAAGCGGGTCTACTAAAGGCTCTAGCGAAACTGTTGAGTGGGAAGATGGTAACACTTATCCATTACTA
The DNA here is from genome assembly GCF_008042305.1 of Bacillus sp. AY18-3. Taxonomy (NCBI): domain Bacteria; kingdom Bacillati; phylum Bacillota; class Bacilli; order Caryophanales; family Bacillaceae; genus Bacillus; species Bacillus sp. AY18-3. The sequence continues at coordinate 31,021 of NZ_QKQR01000009.1, forward strand.
AAAATTGAGATCAGTTCTGATTCTCACCCATTCTACACTGGACGTCAGAAGTTTGCTACTGCAGACGGACGTGTTGACCGCTTCAATAAGAAATACGGTATCAAGTAATAAAGAACATAAAACAGGCAAGTGTATGTATTCGCTTGTCTGTTTTTTTTGCAAAAATATTAAACCTTTACCCTACTTTGGATTAGGAAAGTAGATGAAAGGAGAGCTCAATGTACTTAATGAATCAAAATGGTTGGATTGAAGTGATTTGCGGGAGTATGTTTTCTGGAAAATCAGAAGAGCTCATCCGCCGTATACGACGTACGCAATTTGCGAAACAACATGCGATTGTATTTAAACCATGTATTGATAATCGTTATAGTGAAGAAGATGTTGTATCACATAATGGATTAAAGGTTAAAGCAGTTCCTGTTTCAGCTTCAAAAGATATATTTAACCATGTAGCAGAAGAAATGGATGTTATTGCAATCGATGAGGTACAATTTTTTGATGGGGACATTGTGGAAGTGGTGCAAGTATTGGCAAATCGTGGCTATCGTGTCATTGTAGCTGGATTAGACCAAGATTTCCGTGGTCTACCATTTGGACAAGTTCCTCAGCTGATGGCGATTGCTGAACATGTAACTAAGTTGCAGGCAGTGTGTTCTGCATGCGGATCTCCTGCAAGTCGTACGCAACGTTTAATCGATGGAGAACCAGCGGCATTTGATGATCCAATTATTTTAGTTGGGGCTTCAGAATCGTATGAACCACGTTGTCGTCATTGTCATGCAGTACCTACAAAACAAAGATAAATGAAACTCGCTATGTAGAGCGGGTTTTTTTCGAAAATAGATGAAGATTGGTGGCCAGCTCTTCGTACAGCTAAGAACTTTAGCAGTCAGAGCTGAGCAAGCCGCTTGCGCTTTTAAATATTATCTAGCTCCAGCGGCTAGAATCTCCGGCCATTTCACTCTCTCGCTCGAAGCAAAGAGCGCTTCAAGGTCGAGAGTTCCAATGTCCTGCGATTCTGAGCAAGCCGCTTACGCTTTTAAATATAATTTGCGTTTTTTTGATTAAGTACCATATACTATTTGTATTAGATACTAGGATGTAGAGGTGAATGGTGTGTTAGATCGTTTGCAGGCTGTAGAAGATCGTTATGAGAAGTTAAATGAATTGTTAAGTGATCCAGAGGTTATTAGCGATACGAATAAGCTTCGTGAGTATTCAAAGGAACAATCTGATATGCAGGAAACGGTAGAGGTGTACCGTGAGTATAAAGATGTTCGTGAGCAATTAAGAGATGCAAAAGCAATGTTAGAAGATAAGTTAGACGCTGATATGCGTGACATGGTAAAAGAAGAGGTTTCTGAATTAGAAGGGCAAGATAAAGAATTGTCAGAGCGTCTGAAAATTTTACTTGTTCCAAAAGACCCTAATGATGATAAAAACGTTATCGTTGAGGTTCGTGGTGCTGCTGGTGGTGACGAGGCCGCTTTATTTGCTGGTGATTTATATCGTATGTATAGCCGTTATGCTGAGGTACAAGGTTGGAAAACTGAAATTATCGAAGCGAGCTATACAGAGTTAGGTGGATATAAAGAGATTATCTTTATGATTAACGGTAAAGGTGCGTTCGCGAAGCTGAAATTCGAGAATGGTGCTCACCGTGTACAACGTGTTCCTGAAACGGAATCTGGTGGACGTATTCATACATCTACAGCAACTGTAGCTGTATTACCAGAGGCAGAAGAAGTGGAAATTAGTATTCATGAAAAAGATGTTCGTGTTGATACGTTTGCTTCTAGTGGTCCTGGTGGACAAAGTGTTAATACAACGATGTCAGCGGTACGTTTAACGCATTTACCGACTGGTGTAGTTGTATCGTGTCAGGATGAGAAATCACAAATCAAGAATAAAGAAAAAGCGATGAAAGTATTACGCGCACGTGTTTATGATAAGTTTAGACAAGAAGCGCAAGCTGAGTATGATCAAAACCGTAAACAAGCTGTTGGTACGGGTGATCGTTCAGAGCGTATTCGTACGTATAATTTCCCGCAAAACCGCGTTACAGACCATCGAATCGGTTTAACGATTCAAAAGCTAGATCAAATCTTACAAGGTAAGTTAGATGATTTCATCAATGCCTTAGTGATGGAAGATCAGGCTCAAAAGATGGAGGCAGCTGAGTAATGCGTGTCTATGAAGCCCTGAAATGGGCTTCTTCTTTTTTACAGGAAAATGGACGAGATGAAAATGCGGGAGAACTTGTCCTTTGTCATGTATTAAAGACGAACAGAACCGGAATGCTCATGAATATGCGTGAAGAAATAACTGTGGAACAAGAAACGAGTTTTACGGAGTTTATTCACAAGCATGTAGAAGGTATTCCTATTCAATATATGATTGGTTATGAAACGTTTTATGGACGGTCGTTCTTTGTGAATGAAGAAGTATTAATACCCAGACCGGAAACAGAAGAGCTTATAGTGGGAGTGTTAGAAAGAATCGAGCGTCATTTTGGCGATGAGAAACTACATATGGCGGACATTGGTACAGGTAGTGGAGCGATTTCTATTACGCTTGCTTTAGAAAATAAAAATCTTCATGTGTATACAGTAGATATTGCACAAGAGTCGATTGAAGTTGCAAAAGAAAATGCAAAAACTTTAGGCGCAGAAGTAACGTTCTATCATGGTGATTTATTGTCACCATTTTATAAAACAGGTCAAAAGTTAGATGTTGTTGTTTCAAACCCTCCATATATACCGGAAGAGGATTGGCGTGGCCTTTCTCCTGTGGTGAAAGAGCATGAGCCAAAGAGAGCACTTGTTGGCGGTGAAGACGGATTAGATTTCTATCGCCGTTTTATGGAAGAGTTGCCGAATGTGTTGCAGAAGAAAGCAATTGTGGCATTTGAAATTGGAGTAGGGCAAGGTGAGGATGTAAAAGGGTTGTTACAACAAGCTTTTCCACATGCTCATGTTGAGGTTGTTTTTGATATTAATGGAAAAGATCGTATGGTATTTGCAGAGATGGAGTAAGGTTCACACCTTACTCTATTTTTTTGTGGGAAAATTTATATAGATTTTGAATTTAATAGTTTAGAAAGATGAAAGTCTGTCCACACTGTTTGTAGAAGGGACGGTGGAGGAAATGAAAAAACAAGTTATTGCTTATCTTCTTCTATTATTAATTGGTGCACAGTTGCTTGTGCAGTTTGGATATATGAAAGCTGATGCGAAAGGGCCTTCAGTTATTCCGAAAGAGGCCGTTCGATTACGGATTTTAGCAAATAGTGATTCAGATAAAGATCAGGCTTTAAAGCGCAAAGTGCGTGATGAAGTAAAAGCACAAATTGATGGATGGGTAGCAGATTTAACTTCATTTGAAGAGGCACGTAAAGTCATTCAAAGTCATATTCCAGAAATCGAAAAAACAGTGGCAAATACGTTGAAAAAAGAAGGAAGTAAAGATTCATTTCAAGTGAAATTTAGTAAGAATGTAAAGTTCCCTACAAAGGTATATGGTAATTTTATTTATCCAGCAGGGGAATATGAGGCGGTATTGATTACAATTGGGGAAGGTGAAGGGGCAAACTGGTGGTGTGTATTATTTCCACCGATGTGTTTCTTAGATTTTTCAAGTGGTACAGCTGTAAGGAAGGAAGAACATGTTGTGAAGGCTGAATCTCCTGAAGAGGGGGAAGTTAAGGAGCAAGATGAGGAAGTAGTGGATGTACCAGAGAAGAAAGAGGATAAGGTGAATGAAAAGAAGGTTGTAAAGCAGGAAGTCGCAAAAAAAGTAACAGCTTCTGAAAAGAAAATAGTAAAAAATGAAACGAAAGTAGAAGAACAACCTGTAAGTAAAGAAGAAACAAAAACTGTGGAAAAAGTGGAGAAACCTGTGGAACAAAAGCAAGAAAAACAAAATGAGTATGTAAAAGTAGAGGAGGAAGAAGAAAAGCCAGAAGTTAAGTTATTTATTGTAGAAGCTTTTACATCTTTATTCTCTAAATAGTACTATTAGTAGGTCCCTTCTCATATATAACAAAGAGGAGGGATTTACTATGAAGAAAGTATATTTTGCTACGAAAGCAGATGTGGAAAAATTGCATTCTTTTTTCGGACAAGCTAATAAAAAAGATGATAAAATAAATGAGTTGTACGCGCAATTTATGATTTTGGAAGAGGCGGAAGAAATACGGGCTGTCATCGGATATGAACAAAGTGAAGAACACGCACTGATTCGTTCTTGTTTATTCACACCTAATGTGGATAAACAGACTTTCTTATATTTTTTTGAAATGTTTTTGCAGTATATGAACGAAAAAAATATTCGACAATTGTACTTACTAACAAATCATCCACAATCTATAACAATCTTTCAGTTTTTTGACTTTGTTACTATAGAGAAAGAAAACGTACCAGAGGGAATTCGACAGTTAGAACACTTTTGTAAAAATATAAAAGAGCCAAATGCAATAATACTAAATTGTCAGCTATTCACAAAGTTATCCACGGATTAATTAGGTTTATCCACATTTTGTGGATAAACCTTGTGTGTCTTTTGGATAAATCTCATAGTAAACTAAAAATAGACAAGTATTTCAGGGTAGAAAAGGACGTGGGAAAAAATGCATACAAATATGTGGGTTGTGGATAATGTTGTGGAAAGAAAAAAATATTATCCACAGTTACAAGAAGCAGCAAAATTATTAAGGGAAAATGAGGCGATTGCCTTCCCTACAGAAACGGTATATGGACTAGGTGCAAACGCGATGAATGATGAAGCAATCGCGAAAATTTTTGAAGCGAAAGGAAGACCGAGTGATAATCCACTTATTGTCCACATCGGTACAAAATCACAGTTAGATGGGATTGTGAAAGAAATCCCGCCAGTTGCAGAGAAGTTAATGGAGCATTTTTGGCCAGGCCCGTTAACAATTATTTTACCTAGAACAGAAGGGATTTCAGAGAAGGTGACGGCAGGACTTAATACGGTTGGAGTAAGAATGCCTGATCATCCAGTAGCGCTTGCTCTTATTGAAGAGGCAAATGTGCCTGTTGCAGCACCGAGTGCGAATCGCTCTGGGCGCCCAAGTCCGACACTAGCTTCTCACGTATATGAAGATTTAAATGAGAAAATTGCAGGTATTGTAGATGGTGGTGCGACGGGAGTAGGTGTTGAATCGACTGTAATTGATTGTACGAGCGAGGTTCCAACGATATTACGCCCAGGTGGGATTACGAAAGAACAATTAGAAGCGGTAATCGGTACTGTTTCTTTAGATCCGGCTTTAAAGGACGAGAAGGAAAAACCGAAATCACCTGGAATGAAATATACACATTATGCACCGAAAGCGCCGCTTAGTATTGTTGAGGGCTCACGTGAATTTATTCAGCTTATTGTGGATAAGAAAAAGGAAGAAGGATTTAAAGTAGGTGTATTAACGACGGAAGAATATCAGCATGTATATAGCGCGGATGTTGTATTATCTTGTGGTGTTCGAAGCGATTTAGCTAGCGTTGCGACTAAATTATATGATGTACTTAGAACGTTTGATGCAAGTGAAGTGGATGTTATTTTTAGTGAATCATTCCCGAATGAAGGAATAGGGAATGCCATTATGAATCGCTTAACGAAAGCGGCAGGCCATCAGGTTATTACTGAATCGTAAGGTACGATTAGCAAACCGAATATTTCTCCTCGGATAAGCATATTTTGAAGTAGCACGTCCGAGGAGGGACATGAATGACGTTTGAACAGCTAATACCTTTAATAATTATGGCATTCGCTTTAGGGATGGATGCGTTCTCGGTGAGTCTTGGTATGGGGATGATGACCTTAAAGTTAAGACAAATCCTGTATATCGGTATGACTATAGGGATATTTCATATTATCATGCCATTTATAGGGATGGTATTAGGTCGTTTTTTATCAGAACAGTATGGAGACATTGCACATTTTGCAGGTGCTATTTTATTAATTGGACTAGGATTCTATATTGTGTATTCATCTATTTTGGAGAATGAAGAGACTAGAACGGCCCCTATTGGAATTAGTTTATTCGTATTTGCATTTGGCGTTAGTATAGATAGTTTTTCAGTAGGCCTTAGTCTTGGTATTTACGGGGCGCAGACAATTATTACGATATTACTTTTTGGATTTGTTAGTATGTTATTAGCGTGGATTGGTTTATTAATTGGTAGACATGCAAAAGATATGCTCGGCACATATGGCGAGATAGTAGGTGGTATCATTCTCGTTGGATTTGGATTATATCTCCTTTTTCCTATATAATTTTAAATAGGAGAGAGTTATGAATAAATTATTGGAATGGTATATTCGATTTTTAACTTTTTTCCCTAGGTGGTTAAGACGGCTTGTTATTTGGGGTATTATTTTGCAAATTTCAATTTTAGGTTGGATGAAGTTAATTCGCGAATGGTAAGATAGCTCCTTTCTGTGCATAGTTTTATTTATACTATACTGATTGCGCTAAAAAATTATAGATATAGAAAGGATGAGATGAATGACGAGATTGAAGCAAGTTTTTGGTATTATTATTAGTTTTTTTGTTTTTTGGTTTAGTATGCTCGGTGTACAAATGTTTGCTGAGTTTTTAGATATTGAGTCATTGAAGTTTGTTGCGGGAAAAACGGAGGCAGCGCGTGCCTTTTATTCTCCGTATCCGTTTATAATCGTTTTTCTTATTACATTGCTTTCCCTATATTTCTTAGTAATTAAGCTTGGGAAACCGAAAAAAGAGAAAGTATCTACTTTAGAGGAAAAAAAGGAAGAATTACAATGATAAAATCCCTTGCTAAATAGCAGGGGATTTTATGTTTGAGTGATGGAAGTAATTGAGTTACATTCGCTCTCTCGCTCGAAGCAAAAAGCGCTTCAAGGTCGAGAGCTCCAATGCCCTGCGATTCTGAACGAGCCGCCTCCGCTTTTAGATATATCCGGTTCCAGCGACTAGCTCTTCGCATCTAAGAACCTCCCGCACGAAAGGTAAAAAGCACCTTTTGTGCGAGAGAACCTTAGCTGGTCAGAGCTGAACGAGTCGCTTCCACTTTTAAATATATCCAGCTCCAGCGGCCAGCTCTTCGCATCTAAGAACCTCCCGCACGAAAGGTAAAAAGCACCTTTTGTGCGAGAGAACCTTAGCCGGTCAGAGCTAAGCGGGCCACTTCCACTTTTAGATAGGCCTTACCAATTCAAATTGTTCTCCTAGTTTTGCGTAGTTGTGTCCTGCTAGACGGCTTACTGGTTTTAGTCCTTCTGCATGAATGCGGCCGTTTTCGTATAGGTGTTCTGCGACGTGGAAACGAACGACGCGTCCGATTAGTAGATCGCAAGCTGGTGAGTCTTCTGTTCCGCCAAGAGGGATTGCGCGTTCTAGTACGCACTCCATTCGAATATTTGCTTCTTTTACACCTGGAACGGAGATAACATCACTTTCAATTGGTGTTAGTTTTGCTAGTTCAATTTCGCTTTCATTTGGCGGGAGGTTAGCCGCTGTTTCGTTAATTGCTTCTACGTAAGATTCATCAGAAATATGTACGACAAACTCACCCTTTTCGATTGCGTTTCGAGAAGTATCTTTCGGTGTTCCTGCTTTTCGTTGTACAGAAACTGAGATAAGTGGTGGATTAGCAGCGACAATATTGAAATAGCTATACGGTGCTCCGTTTAATACGCCGTCTTTTGTTACAGAAGTAACGAATGCGACAGGGCGTGGAATGATACTTCCCGTTAATAATTTGTAATTCTCTTTTTCCGTTTGTTCATTTGGATTAATGGATAACATGCGTAAAATCCCCTTTCTAAATATGACGACTTATTGTTTGTTTACAAGATGTTAGTGGAAAACTCCTGCTGAAAATAATATTTTTATTACATAAAAAGAACTTACTTCATTGTGATTGAAGTAAGTTCCGTCTAAATAATCTCGAATTCAAGATAAAAATTATAATAAAACGTATGCCCCAGGTCCGATTAAAGCTACTCCGACAGCAACAGCGATTAACATTAAATTGTATTCATATCCGTTTTGTGTTACCCAGTAACCATTTTTTCCGTGAACAGTGAAGATTGCCATTAACATTGTTCCAACGATAAATAATGAACCAATTGCAGTGAAAATACCTGATGCGAATAAGAAGCCACCTAATAATTCAGTTGCGCCAGCCATAAATGCCATGAATACACCAGGACGTAAACCGATTGACTCCATCCAGCCGCCTGTTCCTTTTAAACCGTAACCGCCGAACCAACCAAATAGTTTTTGAGCACCATGACCCATGAATGTAATACCTATAATAAGACGAATAATAAGAAGACCGATATCCATCATTTCAAAAAACCTCCTAAAAGTTATTAACTTATCTTATGTAAGTAATGATAAAATAGTTACTTACTTTAGTCAAGTGGATTTCGAAAAAAGTTTGAAAATAATTTTACAAATTAGCGACAAAAAGCAAAATGTAGTAAAGACCTCTAGACAAGTTGGGTAAAAAAAGAGAAAATATAAGTAGAAGTTAACTTCTTATTGTTATTCAGACAATCAGAATTGACTGGAATTTTGCAAAGAGCTACAATAAGAGTCTATTAGTAATGACGTAATTTATTTCGAAAGCGTTTTTACAGTATAATATTCGAAGTATGAAGTCTTACATGTATCCCGAGTTTTACTAGGGATTGCCCTATAAACTTTTAGGTAAATTATGAGGAGGACTATCCTATGTTTAAAAAATTATTCGGTTTTGGTTCAAAAACAAATGAAGAAACAATCGTAGCTCCATTAACTGGAGCAGTGAAAAATATTGAAGAAGTACCAGATCCAGTATTCGCTGGTCGTATGATGGGTGAAGGTGTTGCAATCGATCCTACTGAAGGTCTAGTTGTATCTCCAGTTGATGGTGAAATCGTACAATTATTCCACACAAAACATGCTGTAGGAATTAAAGCGAAAAACGGTACAGAAATTTTAATCCACGTTGGATTAGAAACTGTAAAAATGGAAGGCGAAGGTTTCGAAGCTCACGTTTCTGAAGGCCAAGCTGTAAAAGCTGGAGATAAATTAATCTCATTCGACTTAGAATTAATCCGTGAAAAAGCGAAAAGTACAATTACTCCAATCGTTATTACAAACACAGATGCAGCTGAGTCTATTAAAACAACTGTAGGCGTAACAGCTACAAAAGGTTCAACAGAAGTAATGAAAGTTACAATGAAATAATTATTGTATAAGAGGAATCCGTTTCATATGAAATGGATTCCTTCTTTTGTTTTGTAGTACGCTTGCTATGTATGTTAAAATACTCTAGGCACTTGGAAATAGGGTTTCACATATATGTGGATAAGGCGCATTTTTCTTAGAAAAAATATAAGAGAAATGCGCCTTTCGTATATTCACATTTCTTTTGTTCTATTCTTATGTACGTTATGATGAAAGATAGGAAAAAGAAGAAAAGGGGTGGGTTTGGATGGAACGAGTGTTATTTATTTGCACTGGAAATACATGCCGTAGCCCGATGGCTGAGGCGTTACTTCGTCATCATGGAGAAGGGAAGTTTGAAGTGCAATCTGCTGGTGTTTTCGCCTATCCTGGAAGTGATGCGTCGATATATGCAAAGGAAGCTTTAGCTGAAAAGGGAATTACAATCGATCATGCTTCGCAACAGATAAATGAAGCTTTGATTGATTGGGCAGATATTGTAGTAACAATGACGGAAAACCATAAGCAAATTGTACTTGGGCATTATCCGAGTGTTGAAAAGAAAGTGGATACATTATATGGAGTAACTGAGGGGATAAGTAAGGATATTTCAGATCCATTTGGCGGTTCACTTTCTATTTATAAAGAAACGTTAGAAGAGATGGAAAAACTTGTACAAACTTTACTGAAAAAACATTCAGAAGGTTGATGTTTCGTGTATAATACGATATTGGAGATTACTTCGTTCCGTTAAGGTAACGAGTGAGAAATGAAGATAATTGATTGAAACTTTGGAGGGGTAAAAATGAAAGTAGTAGTAGCATCTGATCACGGCGGTATGAATATCCGTAAAGAACTTGTAAGTTTATTAGAAGAGTTAAATATTGAATATATTGATTTAGGTTGTGAATGTGAAGCTGGTTCTGTTGATTACCCTGATTTTGCGTTTCCAGCAGCGGAAATGGTAGCGAATGGCGAGGTAGATCGTGGTATTTTAGTTTGTGGGACAGGCATCGGTATGTCAATTGCAGCAAACAAAGTAAATGGTATTCGTTGTGCATTAGTTCATGATACTTTCAGTGCGAAAGCAACGAGAGAGCATAATGATACGAACATGTTAGCAATGGGCGAGCGTGTAATTGGTGCAGGTCTAGCACGTGACATCGCAAAAATTTGGTTAACAACTGACTATGAAGGTGGTCGTCACGAAAACCGCGTAGGGAAAATTAAAACATACGAAACAAAGTAATAGATTCTAACTAGAAGTAGTATGAAATATAATTTGGTGAACCAACCTGTGAAAGGAAGAGGCGTAATGACAGAAATCGTAAAGGTAAGAGAACAGTTACAAATTTCGCTTGCTGATTTCCAAGAACAAGCTTCATTACAAAGTGGACAAATTTTTGTAGTGGGGTGTAGCACGAGCGAAGTGCTAGGAGAAAGAATTGGGACATCAGGAACGATGGAAGTAGCAGAGGCGATTTTTTCTGAGTTAAAACAATTTCAAGAACAAACAGGTATTGAGTTGGCGTTTCAATGTTGCGAGCATTTAAACCGTGCTTTAGTAGTTGAGAGAGAGTTGGCGATGAAATATCAATTTGAAATTGTAACAGTTACGCCTGTTAGATCAGCAGGTGGTGCATTAGCAACATATGCGTATCACAATTTGAAAGATCCGGTAGTAATTGAGTTTATTAAAGCAGATGCAGGAATGGATATTGGTGATACATTTATTGGTATGCATTTAAAGCATGTAGCTGTTCCGGTTCGTACAGGTGTGAAGGAAATTGGAAGTGCGCATGTAACGATGGCAACGACACGTGGAAAACTAATTGGTGGAGCACGTGCTGTTTATGCGGCGAAGGAAGAGACTATAACTTGCCGTTAGACATGAAAAATTATAAAGTCGCATAATAGCTTTATATCGAAAGATAAAAGGTATGTAGTCTGACTTTATAATAGAAGAAAGAAAAGACCGATTTTCGGTCTTTTTTTTCTTTTATGATATAGAAAGTCATGTTAGAATGTAGTTGAAAACATGAAGGTTCGAAAGAATTACAACCTGAATTTTCGTTTTTTCTGAATAAATGAGAAAAAACTATTGGGAATCGATGTAATTCGTTCAGAAAAGGGGGATTTTGGTGGATCATTTAAAACGTCAAGATGAAAAGGTATTTGCTGCAATTGAGGCAGAACTAGGAAGACAGCGTTCAAAGATTGAGTTAATTGCTTCGGAAAACTTCGTAAGTGAAGCAGTAATGGAGGCGCAAGGTTCTGTTTTAACGAATAAGTATGCTGAGGGATATCCTGGAAAACGTTACTATGGTGGCTGTGAGCACGTAGACGTAGTGGAAGATATCGCACGTGACCGCGCGAAAGAAATTTTTGGTGCAGAGCATGTAAATGTTCAACCACATTCTGGTGCACAAGCGAACATGGCAGTATACTTTACGATTTTAGAGCAAGGCGATACAGTACTTGGTATGAATTTATCTCATGGCGGTCACTTAACACACGGAAGCCCTGTTAACTTCAGTGGAGTACAATATAATTTCGTAGAATATGGCGTGGATGCTGAATCTCACCGTATTAATTACGATGATGTATTAGCAAAAGCGAAAGAACATAAACCAAAATTAATCGTTGCAGGTGCAAGTGCATATCCTCGTGTTATCGATTTCAAACGATTCCGTGAGATTGCAGATGAAGTGGGTGCATACTTTATGGTTGATATGGCACATATCGCTGGTTTAGTAGCTGCTGGTTTACATCCAAACCCAGTACCACACGCGCATTTCGTTACAACGACAACACATAAAACATTACGTGGTCCACGTGGTGGTATGATTTTATGTGAAGAGCAATTTGCAAAACAAATTGATAAATCAATCTTCCCTGGTATTCAAGGTGGTCCACTTATGCACGTAATCGCTGCAAAAGCTGTTGCATTTGGTGAGACACTACAAGATGATTTTAAAACATATGCACAAAATATCATTAATAATGCGAATCGCTTAGCTGAAGGTCTTCAAAAAGAAGGACTTACACTTGTTTCTGGTGGAACAGACAATCATTTAATCCTGATTGATGTTCGTAACTTAGAAATCACAGGTAAAGTAGCAGAGCACGTGTTAGATGAAGTTGGTATTACAGTGAACAAAAATACAATTCCATTTGAAACAGCAAGCCCATTTGTAACAAGCGGTGTACGTATCGGTACGGCAGCTGTAACATCTCGTGGTTTCGGTTTAGAAGAAATGGATGAAATTGCGTCACTTATTGCTTACACATTAAAAAATCATGAAAATGAAGCTGCATTAGAAGAAGCAAGTAAGCGTGTAGAAGCGTTAACGAGCAAATTCCCAATGTACACAGACCTATAATAGATTAAAGAAGACTGCTGAGACGTAATTGTTTTGGCAGTTTTTTTTTGGACATATATTGTTCTTTAAGTATGTATACAAATGATGAATAAATTTTGGCGATATAATGAAGGATACAGCTCCCATAATTGGTAAAGATACTAGATAGATTCATCGTAAAATCATGATTTTGCCAAATTTGCCCTTGAATATTAGTAGCGTTTTCTTTACAATCGTAAATAGTGTAAAAAAGCGTGCAAACGCATGAATATCATCTAAAGGAGAGATTCACATGGGAAAACTGTATGTATTTGATCACCCGTTAATTCAACATAAGATTACATATATTCGCGATAAGAATACAGGTACGAAAGATTTTCGTGAATTAGTGGACGAAGTAGCAAGTTTAATGGCTTTCGAAATTACTCGCGATCTTCCACTTAAAGACATTGAAATTGAAACACCTGTAAGCAAAGCGACAACAAAAGTGATCGCTGGTAAAAAGCTTGGTTTAATTCCGATTTTACGTGCAGGTTTAGGAATGGTTGATGGAATTCTGAAATTAATTCCAGCAGCAAAAGTAGGACACGTTGGTTTATACCGTGACCCTAAAACATTACAACCGGTAGAATACTATGTGAAACTTCCAACGGATGTAGAAGAACGTGACTTTATCGTACTAGATCCGATGCTAGCAACAGGTGGTTCTGCAGCTGAAGCAATTAACTCTCTGAAAAAGCGCGGTGCAAAACAAATTAAATTAATGTGTATCGTTGCAGCTCCAGAAGGAGTAAAAGTAGTACAAGAAGAACATCCTGATGTTGATATTTATGTAGCAGCATTAGATGAGAAATTAAATGATCACGGATATGTAGTACCAGGTCTTGGTGATGCTGGTGACCGTTTATTCGGAACGAAGTAAGACAACTGACGAGAGGGGATTTCCCACTCGTTTTTTTGTACTATGATGAGGTAGGGGAGGGGGGATAAATATACATAGTATATACAACATAAGTTGAATACACACCACATATAATATAGAAGTCTTACGTCTAAAGAGCACTATATTATGGAAGGAAAGCGTTATATCGTAAAAATATAATAGTGACAAACTTGTGAACATTTCCTTCTATTATAATGAGAAAACTGCTAGAAATTGCATATCTCTAACCAGTATTTAGAAGGGGAACGTTTTCATTTTTGGGAGGAAATGACTAATACTCAAATTTTTTGATTTTTTACGATTTCTCGTTGACACTGTTAATACCCTATTGTATGCTAACAACGGGGATAGATGGTAGGGCTTTCAGTGACAAAAATACATCTATTCCGTGACGAAAATGTAAACTTTTTAATTTGTATAGGATTTATGCAAAAAAATGAGTTATTATTAACACATCGTGAATGAGGGTTACATATTGGAGGGATGAATCCTTGCAAAAAAACGATCGCAGCCATATAAAAGCTTATGCTTTAATGTCAGGTATTCTTGCTCAGTTAGTCGGTTCTATTCTTATTGGAATCTTTGGTGGGCAGTGGATTGATAGTAAGGTTGGAACGTTTCCGTTGTTTCTTATTATAGGGTTATTACTCGGATTAGGAACAGGGATATACGCAATGATTCGACTCATTCGACATTACTATTCGGGAGAGCAATGATGATAGACGTACATGGACTTGTCCAAAGACAAAAGAAATATATGTACTACTTGCTTGCGCTTCTAGTGCTAGGATGGGGATTCACCTCTTACAAGGATGTATTTCTTGGACTGATTATCGGAACGATTTTCAGTTTTCTTAGTTTGCGCATCATTGCACGTAGAACAGACAAGCTGTTGGATCGCGTAACAAATGGAGAAAACGTGAAGTTTAAGGCGACAGCGGTAAGTACATATTCGAGATTCGCCACGATTGGATTATTAATTTTATTTGCAGCCAAATATCAAGAGTTAATTGCGATGTGGGGCCTAGGTGTAGGATTGCTGACAGGATACCTTGTCATGATCATAGATTTTCTTTATTTAGAGTATAAGAGCAGGGAAGAGAGGTGAATTACTAGTGGAACACGGTAAATTAGTTGAATTTCTAGGTTTAACGTTCGATTTGTCATCAGTTATGATGGTTACTGTAGCAGCAGTTATTGTTTTCTTAATCGCTGTTATCGGAACTCGCAGTTTAGCCCTTCGCCCAACCGGGATGCAAAACTTCATGGAATGGGTGTTTGACTTCGTGAAAGGGATTATCAATAGTACGATGGATTGGAAAACAGGTGGACGTTTCTTAACGCTTGGCGTTACGCTTATCATGTTTATCATCGTATCGAACTTCCTTGGTTTACCATTCATGTATTCAACAGTTGAGGCTGGCGAACATATTGCATGGTGGAGATCACCAACGTCTGATCCAGCAGTTGCATTAACATTAGCCGTGATGGTAGTTACCCTCACCCATTATTATGGAATTAAGATGAAGGGTACGAAAGAATACGTAAAAGGTTATTTCCAACCTATGAAATTCTTATTCCCATTAAAGGTTATTGAGGAGTTTGCTAACACATTAACGTTAGGTCTTCGTTTATTCGGTAACATTTATGCAGGTGAGATCTTATTAGGGTTACTTGCTAAGTTAGGCGGGGCATCATTCCTTGGAGCATTAGGTGCGCTTGTACCAATGTTAGCATGGATGGGATTCAGTGTATTCGTTGGATCAATCCAGTCATTTATTTTCGTTATGTTAACGATGGTTTATATGGCTCATAAAGTAAGCCATGACCATTAATATAATTTAAGTAAGAAAAAATTTATTTTTTTATAATACAAAGGAGGACAAATTAAATGAGTTTAGGTGTAATCGCAGCTGCAATTGCAATTGGTTTATCAGCATTAGGTGCAGGTATTGGTAACGGTCTTATCGTATCACGTACAATCGAAGGTGTTGCTCGTCAACCAGAATTAAAAGGCGCGCTTCAAACAATTATGTTCATCGGGGTTGCTTTAGTTGAGGCACTTCCAATCATCGGTGTAGTTATTGCATTCATCGTAATGAACAAATAAGGGAGACTCCCCTTACATAGATGGCGAAGAGTGTTTTTCCGAACTTTCTTCGCCATTGCTTTATGAACGAAACGTATGTCTTTTTTTTTCATATGATCAATTTAGATATTTTGAAGGGAGTGAATCCTTGTGCCAACTTTATTATTAGGGGCTTCCATTCCATTTGGAACGATTGCTTATACATTGTTCATTTTCTTACTTCTATTAGTAATGCTACGCAAATTCGCGTGGGGCCCTTTAATGGGAATTATGAAAGAACGTGAAGAGCATGTTACTAATGAAATCGACGCTGCAGAAAGAAGTAATGCTGAAGCGAAGAAATTAGTAGAAGAACAACGTGAAATGTTAAAACAATCGCGTGTTGAAGCACAAGAGTTAATCGAAAGAGCGAAAAAACAAGCTGTAGATCAAAAAGATGTTATTGTTGCTGCTGCGAAAGAAGAAGCAGAATCAATTAAAGCATCTGCTGTACAAGAAATTCAACGCGAAAAAGAGCAAGCGATTGCTGCTTTACAAGAACAAGTCGCTTCTTTATCTGTTCAAATTGCTTCTAAAGTAATTGAAAAAGAGTTAAAAGAAGAAGATCAAGTTAAGTTAATTCGCGATTATATTAAAGAAGTAGGAGAAGCGCGATGAGCAATGGGATTGTAGCAAAACGTTATGCTGTCGCTCTTTTTAAAATTGCAAAAGAAAAACACGTATTAGAAATGTTTGAAGAGGAATTACGCCTTGTACAAAACGTTTATGTAAAGAACGGAGAACTACATAGCTTTTTAACGCAACCGAACATTTCAAAAGAGCAGAAGAAAACGTTCCTTGCGAACGTATTCGGATCTGTTTCTGAATCTATTTTAAATACGTTATATATTTTAATTGATAACAAACGCATTGATATCTTACCTGAAATTGCAGATGAATATGTTGTTCTTGCTAATGAAGAACGTAACGTAGCCGACGCAACTGTATATTCTACTCGTCTTCTATCAGAAGAAGAGAAGCTTAACATTGCAGAAGCATTTGCAAAGAGAACGGGAAAAGATGCAATTCGCGTAAAAAATGTTGTAGATGAAGATTTACTAGGCGGCATTAAAGTACGTATTGGAAATCGCATTTACGACGGAAGCTTACAAGGAAAATTAGCACGTATTCAGCGTGAATTAATGAAGAATAGATAGGGGTGAAGCACATGAGCATCAGAGCTGAAGAAATTAGCGCACTGATAAAGCAACAAATCGAGAACTATCAGTCTGAAATCGAAGTTAGTGATGTTGGTACAGTTATCCAAGTTGGTGACGGTATTGCGCGTGCTCATGGTCTTGATAACGTTATGGCTGGTGAACTTGTAGAGTTCTCTAACGGCGTTATGGGACTAGCACAAAACTTAGAGGAAAACAACGTAGGTATCATTATTTTAGGACCTTACACAGAAATTCGTGAAGGTGACGAAGTTCGTCGTACTGGTCGCATCATGCAAGTACCAGTAGGAAAAGAACTAATCGGTCGTGTTGTAAACCCATTAGGTCAACCAGTTGATGGTTTAGGCCCAATCAATACAACAAACACTCGTCCAATCGAAAGTCCAGCACCAGGTGTAATGGATCGTAAATCTGTTCATGAGCCACTTCAAACAGGTATTAAAGCGATCGATGCTCTTGTACCAATTGGCCGTGGTCAACGTGAGTTAATCATTGGTGACCGTCAAACAGGTAAAACAGCAGTTGCACTTGATACAATCATTAACCAAAAAGATGAAGATATGATTTGTATCTATGTAGCTATCGGACAAAAAGAATCAACTGTACGTAACGTAGTAGAAACACTACGTAAGCACGGTGCATTAGATTACACAATCGTTGTAACTGCATCAGCTTCTCAACCAGCTCCATTATTATACTTAGCTGCTTATGCTGGTGTAACAATGGGTGAAGAGTTCATGTACAATGGTAAACACGTATTAGTAGTATATGATGACTTATCAAAACAAGCAGCGGCTTACCGTGAGCTTTCATTACTATTACGTCGTCCTCCAGGTCGTGAAGCATATCCAGGGGATGTATTCTACTTACATTCTCGCTTATTAGAGCGTGCAGCAAAATTAAGTGATGCAAGAGGCGGCGGTTCTTTAACTGCACTACCTTTCATCGAAACACAAGCAGGGGACGTATCAGCTTACATCCCAACAAACGTAATTTCTATTACGGATGGACAAATCTTCTTACAATCTGACCTATTCTTCTCTGGCGTACGTCCAGCAATCGATGCGGGTACTTCTGTATCTCGTGTAGGTGGATCTGCTCAGATTAAAGCAATGAGTAAGGTATCAGGTACACTTCGTCTTGACCTTGCATCTTACCGTGAGTTAGAAGCGTTCGCTCAGTTCGGTTCTGACCTTGATAAAGCAACTCAAGCGAAACTAAACCGTGGTGCTCGTACTGTTGAGGTATTAAAACAAGGATTACACAAACCATTACGTGTAGAGAAACAAGTTATCATTCTTTACGCTTTAACACGTGGATTCCTAGATGATATCCCAGTAGTAGATATCACTCGTTTCGAAGAAGAATTCCATGCTTGGTTAGATTCTAATGCGACTGACTTATTAGAAGAAATCCGCACAACTAAGAAACTTGCGGATGACGACAAATTTGCAGCAGCTATTAATGGATTTAAAAAAGTATTCGTAGCTTCTGAATAATAAAAGCGGAAGCGGCTCGTTCTGAATGTGAGGGGGATGGAGCTTCTGACGAAGAGGCGGTTTTTGCCTCATAGGAAGAAGTGAAGCCACCGAGCATTCAAGCCGCTGGAGCTAGATAGTATATATATAAGGCATCTCAAGTTTTGAGATTGCTGACGGTTATGTAAAGGAAAAGAGTAGGTGCACCTATTCTTTTCCTTCAATCATGAGCAAGAATATCTTGCAACGTAGATTAGGAAGAGAATTCTTACTAATCGTGCCAACTTCCGGAAAAAAGGTGGTGAAAACCTGTGGCATCTTTACGCGATATAAAAGCGAAGATTAACTCGACAAAGAAAACGAGTCAAATTACGAAAGCGATGGAGATGGTATCTGCATCTAAGTTAAACCGTGCAGAGCAAAATGCTAAATCTTTCGTTCCGTATATGGAAAAGATTCAAGAAGTAGTAGCGAGCATTGCGCAAGGAAGTAAAGGAATTAATCATCCGATGCTAAATGCGCGTCCTGTAAAGCGTACAGGATACATCGTTATTACATCTGATCGCGGACTAGCAGGTGGTTATAACAGTAACGTATTACGTACAGTAAGTAACGTAATTCGTGAACGTCATAATATGGATTCAAACCAATATTCAATTATTGTGCTTGGCCGACTAGGACGTGATTATTTAAAACGTCGCGGCTTTAACATCATTGATGAAGTAGTTGGACTATCTGACCACCCATCATTTACTGATATTAAAGATCTTGCTTCTCGAGCAATTGCGATGTTTGCAGATGGTGCTTATGATGAGCTGTATATTTACTACAACCATTACGTAAGTAAAATTTCACAAGAAGTAACGGAAAATAAAATTTTACCGCTTACTGATGTGGCGTCTGACAAACCGACGACAGCTTATGAATTCGAACCTTCTGAAGAAGAAATTTTAAAAGTACTATTGCCACAATACGCAGAAAGCTTAGTGTACGGTGCATTACTAGACGGTAAAGCAAGTGAACACGCAGCGCGTATGACAGCAATGAAGAGTGCTACAGACAACGCAATGGAAGTTATCGATTCACTTACACTTTCATTCAACCGTGCGCGTCAGGCAGCGATTACGCAAGAAATTACGGAAATCGTTGGTGGAGCAGCAGCGTTAGAGTAGTAATAAAAAGCGTAGGCGGTTCGTTCAGAATGAGAGGGGGATGGAGCTTTTGACGTAGAGGCGATTTGTGCCTCGCAGGAAAAAGCGAAGCCACCGAACATTCTAACCGCCGGAGCTAGATTCAGTAAAAAGTGGAAGCGGCTCGTCCAGAACAAGAGGGCATTGGAGCTTCCTGAAGAAGAGGCGTTCTTTGCCTCGCAGGAAGGCGCGAAATGACCGACTGTTCTAGCCGCTGGAACTAGATTCAATAAAAAGCGTAGGCGGCTCTTTCAAAAGAGTCGCGTAAGCTATAAACCAATAAAAAATTAAAAGCTAACTGCTCGTAGCAAGTTGGCTAATTAAAAGAAAGCTAGGAGGGAACCCGATGAATAAAGGGCGCGTTACGCAAATCATGGGTCCGGTTGTAGACGTTAAGTTTGATGGCGGAAAGCTACCAGAAATCTACAACGCCCTTACGGTAAAACAAAGCAACGAAAACGGAACAAGCATTAACTTAACATTTGAAGTTGCACTTCATTTAGGTGATGATACAGTTCGTACAGTTGCAATGTCTTCCACAGACGGACTTGTTCGTGGTACAGAAGTAGAAGATACTGGTAAAGCAATCTCTGTACCAGTTGGTGATGCAACACTTGGTCGCGTATTTAACGTATTAGGTGATGCAATTGACTTAGATGGTGAGGTTCCTGCCGATGTACGCCGTGATCCAATTCACCGTCAAGCACCTGCATTCGAAGAATTATCTACTAAAGTAGAAATTCTTGAAACTGGTATTAAAGTAGTAGACTTACTTGCTCCTTACATTAAGGGTGGTAAGATCGGTCTATTCGGTGGTGCCGGTGTAGGTAAAACTGTATTAATTCAGGAATTAATTAACAACATCGCACAAGAACACGGTGGTATCTCTGTATTCGCTGGTGTAGGTGAGCGTACTCGTGAGGGTAACGATTTATACCACGAAATGAGCGATTCTGGCGTAATTAAGAAAACTGCGATGGTATTCGGACAAATGAATGAGCCACCTGGAGCACGTCAACGTGTTGCATTAACAGGTTTAACAATGGCTGAACATTTCCGTGATGAGCAAGGACAAGACGTACTATTGTTCATCGATAACATCTTCCGTTTCACGCAAGCAGGTTCTGAAGTATCTGCCCTTCTTGGTCGTATGCCATCTGCGGTAGGTTACCAACCGACACTTGCAACAGAAATGGGTCAATTACAAGAGCGTATTACATCTACAAATAAAGGGTCTATCACGTCTATCCAAGCGGTATATGTACCAGCCGATGACTATACGGATCCAGCACCAGCTACAACGTTCGCTCACTTAGATGCAACAACAAACTTAGAGCGTCGTTTAACACAAATGGGTATTTACCCAGCCGTAGATCCATTAGCATCTACATCTCGTGCACTTTCTCCAGAAATCGTAGGAGAAGAGCATTATGAAGTAGCTCGTCAAGTACAGCAAACTTTACAGCGTTATAAAGAGCTTCAAGATATCATTGCTATCTTAGGTATGGATGAGTTATCTGAAGAAGATAAGTTAGTTGTACATCGTGCTCGTCGTATTCAATTCTTCTTATCTCAAAACTTCCACGTAGCTGAGCAGTTTACAGGTCAAAAAGGTTCTTACGTACCTGTAAAAAATACAGTTAGCGGATTTAAAGAAATTCTAGAAGGAAAATATGATGACCTTCCAGAAGATGCATTCCGTCTTGTAGGTGGTATTGAAGAAGTTATTGAAAACGCGAAGAAAATGATGGCGTAAGGCCTTAGGAGGGACGAATTATGAAGACATTTCCAGTCAGTATTGTAACTCCTGATGGACCGGTTTACGAAAAAGAAGTAGAAATGGTAAGCGTAAAAGCAGAGAGTGGGGAAATGGGGATCTTACCAGGTCACATTCCAACTGTTGCACCATTAAAAATTAGTGCAGTTCGTCTGAAACATGGTGGACACACTGATTATGTAGCAGTAAGCGGTGGCTTTATCGAAGTTCGTCCAGATAAAGTAACTGTATTATCATCATCTGCTGAAGAAGCAAACCATATCGATATCCATCGTGCAAATGAAGCGAAGCGTCGCGCTGAGCAACGTATGCAAGATAAACAAGCACATGTTGACTTTAGACGTGCAGAAATGGCATTACAACGTGCTGTGAACCGTTTAAACGTTTCCGATATGAAATAAAAAATCCGTAAAGGCTTTGCCTTTACGGATTTTTTTGTGTAGTTCATGGATAATTTTACAAAAATGGTATAATTATATTGATGCTTGTATAAGTAGAGAATGTACAACAATTTATAAAGGGGATGAATAAATGATCGGTGAAATGAAACGAGAAGCGTTGCACTCTTTAAAGGGAAAATGGGGACTAGGTGTTGGATCAACGATTTTATATTTTATTTTAAGTTATGTTGTTTCAATGGCTGCAATGCTTATACTTTTAATTCCAGGAGTTATTATATTTTTACTATTTGCTGGTTTAACAGGTTCACTTGAAGAGGAAACAATATCAATTGGAGCAGGTATTACATTTGGTATTTTTTATTGCATCATAATAATTTTGAGTAACGCATCGTATGGAATTACATCATACGGTTATACAAATGTATTTTTACAGATGAGTAAACGAGAAGGTGTTAAAGTAGATCACTTATTCGAAGGGTTTCGTGGCTTTAAAAGAATGATGAAAACGATGTGGGCAATGCTTGCGATTTTGTTATATACAGGTACATGGATTCCAATGTTGCTAGTAGCCTTATTCGCATTTTTCGGTGAAGAAGGAAATACGTCGTTTACTATCGCTTTCTTTGTACTATTAGCTATTTCAATCGTTGTTATGATTGTGATGTATTTTTCTTATGCGATGACGTACTATGTAATGATTGAAAATCCAGAGTATAGTGTGTCACGAGCAATGAAAGAAAGTAAGCATCTTATGAAGGGACATAAGTTAGATTTATTTCTTTTATGGCTCAGTTTTATAGGATGGGGTATTTTAGCGATTTTAACACTTGGAATAGGTTTTCTTTGGCTTAGCCCGTATATGAGTACAACGACAGCGCATTTTTATCGCTATCTTTCAAAAGATGAATTGTAGTAGGAACATGCTATACTAATAGAGTTATTACGTATAGGAGGAACAATATGATTAGTGATTTAAAAGGAGAAGCGCTAGATTCATTAGAAGGGAAATGGGGATTAGCTGTCGGGGCAACATTACTGATTTCGATTCTTATTTCAGCTTTTAGTTTTAGTATTGATTTCATTTTCTTTCAATTTTGGGATTGGAAAGAAGTAAATAACTCACTTTCAGTAGACGTTATTACAATATTGATGGTAGGTCCATTAACGCTAGGTGGTTATCATTTAGCACTACATATCATTCGTGAAAAAGAAGCGAGTATTGGGCATATATTCAGATGGTTTACAGAAGGAAGTAAGTTTATAAAGTCATTTTTATTATATATAGTAGTGAACATTTATATTTTCTTATGGTTTTTATTATTTATTATTCCAGGCATTATTAAATCATTTTCTTATGCGATGACGTACTTTATAATAAATGATCATCCTGATTATTCCATAAATCAAGCTATTACAGAAAGTCGTCGTATGATGAATGGACATAAGATGGAGTATTTCATTTTATGTTTAAGCTTTATTGGTTGGTTTATATTAAGTTGTATTACGTTAGGGATTGGATTCCTATGGCTAATTCCATATTTTTATACGACGTCAGCAGCTTTTTATGAAGAAATTGCAGAGGAGTATTACGAGAAAACAATTCCGACACTATAAAAACACCCAGTATGAGCTATTGGTTCATACTGGGTGTTTTTTGTAGAAATTTTATAAATTGATGACTAGTAAGTGGTTTACTGAAATAGTAACCTTGCATATATTTACAGTTGTTCTTTTGTAGAAACTTAAGTTGTTTTTCTGTTTCAATTCCTTCAGCAACGACAGAGAGGTTTAAAGTATTTGCAAGGGAAAGGATAGTGGAAACGATAGCTCTTTCCTCAGGTCGATGATCGGCTAGTTGTGTAAATTCTCTCGGTACTTTTAACGTATCGATAGGGAAAATTGATAAATAAGCGAGAGAAGAATAGCCGGTACCGAAGTCATCGATGGACGTTTGAATACCATATTCCTTTAATTGTTTTAGTCTTGATAATGTTTCTTTTTCATCAATCATTGCAATGCGTTCTGTTAGCTCAAGTGTTACATGCTTTGGATCGACTTTAATGTCTGTTAGTATTTGTGAAATGTTGTTGATTAAATTCTCTTGCTGAAACTCTTTTGCGGATAAGTTCACACTTATTTTTAAATCTGTGTAGCCGAAAGTATGCCATATTTTTAACTGGCGACAAGATTCTTTTAATACCCAATGACCGAGCGGAACGACTTGTGGCGTCTCTTCTACAATTGGAATGAACTCACATGGCGGAATGTCACCTAGGAGTGGGTGTTTCCAGCGTAGTAATGCTTCAGCACCAATAATCTTTTTCGTCGTAATATCAATTTGTGGTTGATAGACGAGATAAAACTCTTCGTTTACTAAAGCGAGTGGTAAATCTTTTTCAATTCGAGCTTTTCGTTCCATTTTTTTATACAATTCTTTCGTGTATAGGGAGCTACCATTTTTTCCTTTATTTTTTGCTTCGTACATGGCCATATCAGCATGCTGTAAAATGGATAATGGATCTTCACCTGCTTCAGGATATATTGCAATCCCGATGCTCGGTGAGATTTGTAAATGTTGACTTTCAATTTCGAATGGTTCGTTCATGGCTGCTACAATCGTATCAGCTATTTTTTTCACATCGGGTCTTTTTTTATAATTTTCGATAAGGATTGTGAACTCATCCCCGGCTAGCCGGGCGAGCTTCATATTTGGTGTCGATAGTCTTTCTAGTCTTTTTGCTACAGCAATTAATAGAAGGTCTCCTACCCTATGACCGAGGGTATCATTAATAACCTTAAAGCGGTCTAGGTCGAGAAACATAACAGCAAAAGGCCTTTTTGATATTTCGGATCGAGCAATTGCTTGTTCTACATATTGATGAAATGCACGGCGATTTGCAAGCTCTGTTAAAGTATCATGATATGCTAGAAAATTAATTTGTTCTTGTTGTTGTTTGCTTTCCGTAATATCTTTAATCATTAAATAAACACCAGAAATATGATCCTTTAAAAAGATAGGAACTGCTGTAACATGCAAGTAGTAAATATCCCTATTCTTATGATATGCCCGTACTTCTAAAGAAATAGATTTCCCTTTTTTTACTCGATGAAAGGCATTAATGATTTCTTCCAAATCTTCTTCATACGTAAGTGAATAGTATGGTTGCTTTAATAATTCATTCGTTTGATAACCGAGTAAAGTAGTACCAGCGTTGTTCACGTTGAGAAAATTACCGTACAAGTCTAATGTGAAAATTGGATCTGGATGGTGCTCGTATAAAGATTTAAACATCTGTTGGTTATGATATAGTTCATTTTTTTGTTCTACTAAATCTTCTGTACGTAGTTCAATTTGTTTTTCGAGTTCTGAGTTGAATTGCATTTGAGCTAGTAATAATATTTTATTTTGTTTTCGAACTAAACTATGGCGTATGAGAACGAAGGAGAAAGTTATTATAAGCCCGATTACTACAATAGGTGCAAAAACATATTCAACTAGTATAAAAACAATAAGCATTACTACAGAAATATAAGGTAATGACAATCTGATCGATTCCCCAAGTTTAGGTGTTAATAGTACTTGCTCTTGTCTTTCGGGTTCTTTTGTATGCAGAATACAGGCGATTGCTACTAGTACTAAAGTTACTTGATAGAGAGGAGTAACTGTAAACATAGAATACTCGGGTATGAAGTATTTGATATAAGCATAAATCGCATCTGTAGTAGCATATAAAATTAAAGTACTGCCAAGAAGCGCACCAACTTTTTTGGATAATAAGGATAATGGCTTGAATAACAGATTGATTCCTATGAGAAGAAAGAGCAAATCGGCCATTGGATAGGTAAGTTGAACAAATATGTCGATATAGGATGTTGAAGAAACGTGAATGGTGCGTTCAATAAGTAAGTAGTAACTTAAAGTGAATTGTGCTGTAACAATAATACAAATATCACATATCATAAAAAGCTTTTCTAATAAATCGCGGTTATAGATGATTTCATATAGAAACGCAAATGCAAAGGTAATTAAAAAAAGTAAGTAAAAAAAATCGGACGGATCAACGAATGTATAATAGTCCTTTAAAATTAAACGTTGATAGGCAACGACCATATCACCAATGAAATAAGAGAGAGTTCCAACAGATAAAATGGTCCAAAATAAACGAGGTAACCCTTCTTTCCTATTTGAAAAATAAAGTATATAACTACAAGCGATAATATCAATGAATAAGGTACTCATTCCAATTAATATTTGAAAAGGAAATGAGTATTCATATAGAAAAGGCATTGCCACGTAATGAATCGCTATAGATAACAATATAATGCTTATAAGAATACTTACATGTGTTTGTTTTTTCATTTATCTCACCCACGGTATATACATATAAATTCCTCTTTTTATTTTTTATTGTTTCTTGAAACATATATATAATTTCTATACTTATTTTACACAGGTATAGCGAGTTATAAAAATAGATTTTAATAATTCTCGTTTCGGTCCCCAATATATCGACATAGGAATTTGAAGTTTGCTATAATGATTAAAATAGTTGCATTATTTAGAAAAATTTAAAAATAATAATTACTGCAGCTAGGACATATTGTTTACTAAGTGAACTTGTTCTTAATTCAGGGGGGAGGGTTTCACAATGGCAAGTGTATATGAAAATAGTTATATGATCGTTTTGATTTTCTTGCTATTAGGTATATTGCTGCCGGTAGTGGCTCTTACATTAGGAAAGATGCTGCGTCCAAACAAACCAAGTGCAGCGAAAGCGACGACGTATGAGAGTGGGATTGAGCCTTTTCATGATGCAAATATTCGGTTTCATGCTCGTTATTATATTTTTGCTTTATTGTTTGTCATCTTTGATGTAGAAACTTTATTTTTATATCCATGGGCTGTTGCATATGACAAGCTCGGTTTATTTGCACTGATTGAAATGCTCATCTTTGTTGTAATGTTGCTAGTTGGATTAGCGTATGCTTGGAAAAAGAAGGTGTTACAATGGTTATAAATTTTGAGGAATTACATCCAAATGAGCGGGCGGAATTAGAACGAAATATCTTTTTTTCTACATTGGAGCAGTTAAAAGGATGGGCACGAAGCAATTCTTTATGGCCGATGACATTCGGACTGGCATGCTGTGCAATTGAAATGATGGGAGTAGGTTCATCACATTACGATTTAGATCGATTTGGGTCATTTTTTCGGACATCGCCAAGGCAATCGGACGTTATGATTGTGTCGGGAACAGTAACGAAGAAGATGGCTCCTATTGTTCGGCGTTTATACGATCAAATGCCCGAACCAAAATGGGTTATTGCAATGGGATCTTGTGCGACAGCAGGTGGCCCATATGTAAATTCGTACGCTGTTGTGAAAGGTGTGGATCAAATTGTACCAGTGGATGTGTATATTCCTGGTTGTCCACCCAATCCTGCTGCTTTAATTTATGGAATTAATAAATTGAAACAAAAAATTCGTTACGAGGCAAAGACAGGAAAGCAGGTGACGAATAAATGAGTGATCCAAATAAAGACCTAGAGGATTTGAAAAGAGAAGCGGCTAGGCATGCGAAAGAAGAGGCGAGAAAGCGTCTCGTTGCGAAACATGATGCGGAAATAAGTAAACTTGAGGAAGAAAATCGTGAAAAAGAGAAAGCGCTACCAAAAAATGATGGTATGACTGTGGAAGAAGTAAAACGACGTGCAGCCGCAGCCGCGAAAGCAAAAGCGGCAGCATTAGCAAAGCAAAAAAGAGAAGGAACAGAAGAGGTAACGGAAGAAGAAAAGGCAAAAGCGAAGGCGAAGGCAGCCGCCGCGGCAAAAGCAAAAGCGGCAGCATTAGCAAAGCAAAAAAGAGAAGGAACAGAAGAAGTAACGGAAGAAGAAAAGGCAAAAGCGAAAGCGAAGGCAGCCGCCGCGGCAAAAGCGGCAGTATTAGCAAAGCAAAAAAGAGAAGGAACAGAAGAAGTAACGGAAGAGGAAAAGACCAAAGTGAAAGCGAAGGCCGTGGCGGCAGCAAAGGCAAAAGCGGCGGCTTTAGCGAAGCAGAAGGCCTCGCAAGGTAATGAGGATTCAGGAGATGAAAAGGCGAAGGCAATTGCAGCAGCGGCAGCAAGGGGCGCTGAAGGTAAAGCAGAAGAGGAGCCGAAGCAGGAAGAGCCATCCGTGAATCAGCCGTATTTAAATCAGTATGTTGAATTTATTAAGGGGGAAAAAGGAGAGGATGCATTAGTAGATTCCTACATTAATAAACTTTCAAAAGACGTGCCGACTCTTGTTGTGGATCCCGCAAAATATTATGAAGTGATGGAATTACTGCGATTCCATGAAGGACTTGCTTTTGATTATATGTCAGAGCTACATGCGACGGATTTTGTGACACATATGGAAGTATATGTTCATTTATTTTCATATGGAAAGAAACAGTCAGTAGCGGTGAAGGTGAAGTTGGATAGGGAAGCACCAGAAGTAGAGTCGGTTGCAGCGCTTTGGAAAGGAGCGGACTGGCCAGAGCGAGAAGCGTATGATTTGCTCGGCATTGTATTTAAGGGACATCCGAATTTATCACGTATTTTAATGCCTGATGATTGGATAGGGTATCCGCTTAGGAAAGATTATGAACCGTATGATGTGGAGGTGTAGCTTGTGATCCGTACGGAAGAAATGCTTTTGAATGTAGGGCCTCAGCATCCGAGTACGCATGGTGTGTTCAGGCTTGTTATTAAGATTGACGGGGAAATTATTAAAGAAGCTACACCAGTTATTGGATATTTGCATCGCGGGACCGAAAAGATTGCCGAGAGCTTACAGTATACGCAAATTATCCCTTATACAGATCGAATGGACTATTTATCGGCCATGACGAATAACTACGTCATTTGCCATGCTGTCGAGACGATGATGGGGCTTGAAATCCCGGAGCGGGCCGAATACTTACGAGTACTTGCAATGGAGCTTGGAAGGATTGCGAGCCACCTCGTTTGGTGGGGGACAAATCTTCTTGATATAGGAGCGGTCAGCCCGTTTTTATACGCGTTTCGTGAACGAGAGATGATTATAAATTTATTAAACGAATTATGCGGTGCCCGTCTTACTTTTAACTATATGAGAGTCGGGGGTGTAAAGTGGGATGCGCCGGACGGTTGGATTGAAAAAGTGGAAGAGTTTGTTCCGTATATGCGAGAGCAATTGGCAGGTTATCATGATCTCGTTAGCGGTAATGAGATTTTCTTAAATCGCGTAAAAGGCGTTGGTATATATAGCGCGGAAGAAGCGATTTCGTATTCTTTAAGCGGAGCGAATTTGCGGTGTACCGGAGTAAACTGGGATCTTCGCAAGGATGAACCGTACTCCATTTATGATCGTTTTGATTTCGATATTCCTGTTGGGAGTGTGGGAGATGCTTGGGATCGTTACGTTTGCCGCATGCAAGAGATTGAGGAGTCATTAAAAATTGTTGAGCAAGCTGTCCAACAGTTCCCGAAAGACGGAGCTGTGCTAGCGAAAGTGCCGAAAATCATTAAGGCGCCTAAAGGGGAAGCGTTCGTCCGTATAGAATCGCCGCGAGGAGAGATTGGTTGCTATATTGCTAGTGATGGAAAGAAAGAGCCGTACCGCTTGAAGTTTCGCAGGCCGTCTTTTTACAATTTGCAAATTTTACCGAAGTTATTAAAAGGTGAAAACATCGCCAATTTAATTACGATTTTAGGTGGAGTTGATATTGTACTTGGGGAGGTTGATGGCTAATGATTGAAACGCTCTTACAATCACCTTCAAGCTGGACGAATTTCTTCATTTTTTTCGGATTAGCGGTGCTTCTATTATTTGCAGTCCTTGGCTTCGTTACATATGGTATTTTGGCAGAACGGAAAGTGATGGGTTTTATGCAAGGGCGGATTGGACCAAACCAAGTTGGGGGCCGATTCGGCTTACTGCAAACGGTAGCTGATGTTTTAAAACTATTATTGAAAGAAGATAGTATTCCGAAAGCGGCAGATAAACCGTTGTTTATATTAGCGCCTGTCATTGCATTCGCACCGGCATTTATGGTGCTTGCAGTCATCCCGTTTACTGATAAATTTCAGTTCGCGGATATTGGCGTAGGCTTACTGTATTACATTGCTGTTTCTGGCATTACGACGATTGGTGTCGTAACCGGAGGGTGGGCATCAAATAATAAATATTCCCTTTTAGGAGGGATGCGTGCGGCAGCGCAAATGATTTCTTATGAAATTCCGCTTGTAATGAGTGTAATTGGCGTCGTTTTGTTAGCTGGTAGCCTGAATTTAAATGAAATTGTAGCAGCGCAGGAGAATGTTTGGTACATTTTCGTGCAGCCAATCGGTTTCGTCGTTTTCTTAATCGCAGCGGTAGCAGAGTTAAATAGGACGCCGTTTGATTTACCAGAAGCAGAGTCGGAACTTGTTTCTGGATATCATACGGAATACTCAGGGTTTCGCTGGGCGTTTTTCATGCTTTCAGAGTACGTATATTTCTTCGGAATGGCATCTTTAATTACAGTGCTCTTTTTAGGCGGATGGAATCCAGTTATGTTCCTTGGGTTTATCCCAGGAGCTGTATGGTTTGCTTTGAAATTTAGCAGTGTAGTCTTTCTATTAATTTGGTTCCGCGTTACGTTTCCGCGTATAAGAGGTGACCAGTTAATGGAGTTTGGCTGGAAAGTATTATTGCCAATTGCACTTGCGAATATTTTCTTAACGGCATTGATTAAGGAGTTATTCTTCTAATCTATGAGGGGGGTGCCAGTAAGAGATGAAAGGACTATTTAAAGGATTAAAATATACATTAAGCAATTTGAGTAAGAAGAAGGTGACTTACGATTATCCGAATCAACCGTTGCCGTTGCCAGACCGCTTTCGAGGCATTCAAAAGTTTTATCCAGAAAAGTGTATTGTTTGTAACCAATGCTCCAACATTTGTCCGACAGACTGTATTCAGTTAACAGGAAAAAAACATCCGGATCCTACGAAAAAAGGAAAAATTATCGACACGTATGATATTAATTTTGAAATTTGTATTCTGTGTGATTTATGTACAGAAGTTTGTCCGACAGAGGCGATTGTTATGACAAATAACTTTGAGCTCGCGGAATATTCACGTGATGATTTATTTAAAAATTTGCAGTGGCTTGACGAAAACGACGAAAACGTCAGGAAGGAGAATAAAGCATGAATGGCGAGTTTGTAGCATTCTTCATACTATCCTTGTCTGCAATTATCGGCGGTGTTCTTATGTTGAACTTAACGAAAGTCATGCATATGATGCTAGCTCTCGTTCTGACATTTCTTAGTATCGCAGGTTTGTACTTTCTTTTATCGGCCGAATTTATCGGAGTTGCACAAATTTTACTTTACTCCGGTGCGATTACAATTATTATGATTTTTGGCATTATGTTAACGCAACATAACGCAGAAAATGAATCGCGTCTTACTCTTCGAAAATGGATTATCTTCTTTGCGGTTGTAGCATTTGGGGCAGTTATGTATTTCGCTGTTAACAATATTGATTTTGCAAATGAAAGCACACAAGGAAGTTTACCTCTCCATGAAAAAAACACACTTCAAATCGGTACACTTCTCTATTCGAAATATATTATTCCATTTGAGTTAACCTCAGTTATTTTACTTGTAGCACTTGTTGGCGCGATTATACTTGCGAAGAAGGATGAGAAAGAGGAGGATTCCAATGAGTAGCGTTCCAGCTTCTGCATATTTAACGCTTGCGATTATTTTGTTTTGCATCGGTTTGTTTGGAGCTTTAACGAAGCGAAATACAGTGATTGTATTAGTTTGTATTGAATTAATGCTTAACGCGGCCAATTTAAATTTAGTCGCGTTTAGTAAATTAGGTTTGTTCCCAAATTTAACAGGGCAAATTTTCTCTCTGTTTACGATGGCTGTAGCAGCAGCGGAGGCGGCGGTAGGACTCGCCATTTTAATTGCTTTGTATCGTAATCGTACGACGGTTCATGTAGATGAAATGGATACGCTCAAAGGATAACATTGTGACCGAAAAGGGGGAAGGAAACAATGATCGATTATGCATGGCTCATACCGCTTTTCCCGCTTGTTTCGTTTTTTTTATTACTTATATTCGGGAAGAAAATTAGAGAAGGAAGCAGTGTACTTAGTATTTTCCTCGTCTTTCTCTCCTTTATATTTGCGGTACTTGTATTAGTAGAACGGTTTTCGAAAGTAGGATTGAAGCATAAGTGGGTATGGCTTAGAACGGGAGATATTGATATATCATTTGGCTTTGAAGTGACTGCATTAGGGGCTTTAATGCTGTTTATCGTTACACTTGTGAGTTTACTTGTACATGTGTATTCGAAAGGTTATATGAAAGGTGATGAAAGATTACCAACCTTTTATGCCTATTTAGGGCTCTTCACATTTGCAATGCTCGGGCTCGTTATATCACCGAATTTGTTACAGCTTTATATATTTTGGGAGTTAGTCGGCCTTGGTTCATTTTTACTCATCGGTTTTTATTTCTTTAAAGAAGAAGCGAAGGCTGCTGCGAAAAAGGCTTTTATTATGACTCGTATTGGAGATATCGGTTTATTTATTGGGATGATCTTAATTTTCTGGCATGCAGGTAGTTTTGAATATGACGCAATATTTAGGGCGATTCATACGGGGGATCTTACCCCTACGATGATTACAATAACAGCGATATTAATTTTTATCGGGGCGATGGGGAAGTCAGGTCAGTTCCCGCTTCATACGTGGTTACCAGATGCTATGGAAGGGCCGACGCCTGTTTCGGCACTTATTCATGCGGCGACGATGGTCGCAGCTGGCGTGTATTTAGTGGCGACGATGTTCCCACTATTTTCAGCAAGTGCGGTGGCGATGCAGACGGTGGCAATCGTTGGAGCTTTCACCGCAATCTTTGCGGCTTATATCGGTCTTGTTCAAACGGATATAAAGAGAGTGCTTGCTTATTCTACAGTTAGCCAGCTAGGTTATATGATGCTCGCATTAGGATCTGCTGGTTATGTAGCTGGTGTTTTCCATTTAACGACACACGCCTTTTTTAAAGCGCTACTATTTTTGGCGGCAGGAAGTGTCATTCATGCAGTGCATACGCAAGACATTAATAAAATGGGCGGTTTACAGAAGAAGATGAAAGTAACGGGTGCACTATTTTTAATCGGTACACTTGCAATTAGTGGGGTGCCACTCCTTTCTGGTTTCTTTAGTAAAGATGAAATTTTAGCGGTGACTTGGATGAATGGCAATTACGTTTTATTCATATTAGCAGTAATTGCAGCATTTTTAACAGCATTCTACATGTTCCGGCTCTACTTCCTTGTTTTTACTGGGGAAGCAAAGACAAAGGAAGATGTGCATGAATCGCCCCGCGTTATGACGTATCCGATGATCGTCCTTGGCGTTCTCGCCGTAGTGGCGGGTTATATGAATACACCATGGTTTGGGACATTCCTCGGGGATTGGCTTACGAAAGATGTAGCATTTAAAGTGCGAGAGGCACACGGACCAGTTTGGATTATGATCGTAGCGACTATCGTTTCATTTGCAGGAATCGCTCTCGCATATTTCATATATGGTAAGAAATCTATTTCTAGAGATTGGGCTGGTGGCGATGGAACACCTCTTTATAACCTTTTGAAAGAAAAATATTATGTGGATGAACTATACAATATGACGGTGCTCCCTATTACGAAGGGAATCGCCCATGTGCTTCGCTTATTTGAGGTGTATGTAGTCGAAGGAATTGCCGTTTTAATAGGGAGTCTAATTAAAGGGATAAGCGGACTCGGTTCTAGACTCCAAAACGGAAATGTACAAGTGTACGGCACTGTAACAGCTGTTTCGCTTGCAGTACTCGTCATTATTTTGCTCTATACGGGAGGGGATTTACGATGAATGATTTGTTATTAACGTTCTTCATTTTTTCCCCGCTTTTAGGAATTCTCTTACTTGTATTAACGCCAAAAAAAGAATCGCGTACTGTGCGAGCGCTTGGTTTATTTGGGACGGCGCTTCCATTTGGAATCGCTATCGTCCTCGCTTGTACATATGCTTCTGGAAAGAGTTTGTCGCTATTCGATGAAAAAGTGAAATGGATTAAATTTGGGGATTTTGCAGCGGTGGATAAAAGATGGTTTTCCATTTATTACGAGCTCGGCATTGATGGTTTATCGCTCGTTATGATGGTGCTGACAGCTCTTCTAGCGATGCTTGCAGCAATTGCGGCATTTACTATTAAAAGAAACTTGAAAGCCTTTTATATGCTGCTACTCATGTTAGAAATAGGGATGCTCGGCGTCTTCGCTGCTCAAAATTTAATGTTGTTCTTTATCTTCTTTGAAATTACGTTGCCTCCAATGTTTTTATTAATTGGAAAGTGGGGGAAATTGTCGAGTGAAAAGGCTGCTTATAGTTATTTAATATATAACGGTATTGGCTCCGCTATTTTACTCATCGTTTTCTCAGTTTTATTTGCAAAAACAGGTACAACAAATATTACAGAGCTTAAAGAAATATTAACGAGTGTAGGTGCTGGGGGAGGAATGGCTGTCTCAAGCAGCTTACAGTTCGGTTTGTTTCTTGCCATAATGATTGCCTTTGCGATTAAACTACCCGTTTTCCCGCTACATCGCTGGATGGTCAATGTGCATGTTGAAGCGCATCCGGCTGTAGTTATGCTTCATGCGGGCGTTTTACTGAAGATTGGGGCATACGGTATGATTCGTTTCGGAAAGGGGCTATTCCCGGAATACTTTCGCGAGTTTGCAACGCTTATTGCGATTTTAGGAGTCATTAATTTATTGTACGGAGCCTTCTTAGCGCTCATCCAAACGGACTTCCGGAAGGTACTTGCTTACTCTAGTATTTCGCATATGGGCATCGTATTAATGGGCCTCGCGGCGTTAAATGCACCAGGTACACAAGGGGCACTATTCCAAGTTGTGTCTCACGGTTTAATTGCAGCCTTACTCTTTTTCTTACTTGGCGTTATAGAACAGCGCTTTGGAACTTCGGACATTACAGCGCTTGGCGGACTCGCAAAAAGTGTCCCGGTACTTAGCGGCTTCTTCTTAGCGGGAGGAATGGCATCGCTTGGATTGCCAGGAATGTCTGGATTTGTTAGCGAGTTTCTTGCTTTTCTCGGTTTATTCCAAGGGGAGCCAGTCATTGCTGCAGTTGGTGTACTTGGCATCATTTTAACCGCTGTATACGTATTGAGAGCGACACTTCAAGTAACATTTGGTAAGAAAGAGTGGGAGGCGAAAGCTGATATACACGGTTGGGAGTATGTGCCTATATTGCTACTTATCTTCTGCATTATTGCAATTGGAGTAATGCCAGAAATACTAGGGGATCCGCTTCAAAATACATTGAAAACATTGGGGGTGAAGTAGGATGGATATGAATACGTTACTTAGCTTATCATGGCATCTCATGGTGCCAGAATTCATTATTCTCGGAGCTGCCATCCTTCTTTCCATATGTGATTTGTTTTTTAAGTTGAATCATAGATATGTAGCGCTTAGTGCAATCGCAGCCGTCATATTAGCAATCGTGTCGTTAATCACGCTATACGATGAACCGACAGGAGATATTCTAAATGGATCGTTTGTGTTAGATGGGTTTTCAAAAGGGTTTAAAACGTTGTTATTAGGCGGAGCGGCCCTCATCTTATGCACCGCCATGAGCGATGATAAGAAGAATCCAATTGAAGATAAGGGAGAATATTATTACTTATTTTTAATGGCACTTCTTGGGGCTATGTTTATGGCTTCTAGTGTTGACTTCATTACACTTTTCGTCGGTTTAGAATTGCTTTCACTTTCTTCATATACTTTAGTAGGAATACGAAAAAGGAACCGTGCGTCAAACGAGGCGGCCATGAAATATGTCATTAATGGAGGTATTGGCACGGCAATTACGCTCTTTGGAATGAGTTATTTATACGGTATTACAGGATCAACTAATATCGTGGACATGCAAAAAGTATTCGCAGGGGAGCTTACTGGTGGTATTCAGTTATTGTTAGCTCTCGCATTTCTACTATTACTCGTTGGACTCTCGTTTAAAATTGCGACAGTGCCGTTTCATATGTGGGCACCAGATGTGTATGAGGGAGCGGCTACGCCTGTTACTGCTTTTCTCGGGACGATTTCTAAAATTGCTGGATTCTTACTCATTATTCGTCTGTTTCTCATGGTTTTTGCAAGTGTATCGGTGCAAGGAGACATGCAATCTTTATACGGACGTATGAGCATATACATTGCAGTACTAGCGAGTATTACGATGATTATTGGAAACGTAGTAGCGTTAAAGCAATATAACGTAAAACGCCTATTTGCCTATTCGGGAATCGCACATGCGGGGTATTTACTCGTTCCGCTTGTCGCATTATCGCCATTTACGATGGATAGCATGTGGTTTTACATGCTTGCGTATATGCTGATGAATATAGGCGCATTTGCGATTATCCACGGCTTAATCTTACAAAGCGACAAAGAAAATATCACCATTTTCACTGGATTATATAAAAGGTCGCCATTTACAGCGATAGTAATGACGATTTTTATTTTATCGTTGGCCGGGATACCAGGAACAGCTGGTTTCATCGGGAAAATTAACATCTTTTTAGGTGCACTGCATGTAGAGCCAGCTCATTACGTACTAGCTTCTATTATGATGGGGACTACAGTCATCTCATTCGTATATTATTTCCGTATTCTACAGCAAATGTTTTTCCGGACGGGAGAAGTGGAAGAGAAAATTCGTTTGCCATTGAATATAAAGGTTGTTATGAGCCTTTGTGCAATCTCGATTGTAATACTAGGGATTATGCCGATGATTGGATACAATTTCTTTTATGAATATTTTCCATTAATGAAGGATTTCTTCTTCTTAGGGAACGTGGTACAATAGTGAAAATAAAAGGTGTGGAGTTGTTACTCTGCGCTTTTTATTTTGTGTGAATTACAATTGAAAATGCATGTAGGTATATGTTTTTTGAGAGCAAATTACGATGTGAAATGTAAGATGTTTATTTGTATTTGAAAAAGTGTGGCTCCTACTTATCATGGTATCGTTTTTATAGTATTTCGTAAGTAGTAGCTGGGTAAAAAGGGGTCGATTTTTTGGCACATCTTTTAGGGCAACAAGCACTGATTGCCATTGTTTCGCATTTATTGTTTATTACCATTACGTGGTGGGCCTTACAAGGTGTTCACATTGAGCGTTTAATGAAGTCTGGAAAAGTGATGCAGACGCGAGTGTTACTCATCCTAATTACAATTGCAATTGGGACATCTGTAAGTAACTTTTTCCTTGATTATTTAGGCTATTCAAAGAGTTTAACGTATTTAGTAAAGTAAGTGTATAGAACCTCATATCTCCGTTAACAATGGGGGTAGGAGGGGATGAAATTGAAGCTTAAAGCCATTCTTATTGTTATGATAAGTGTTGTTTTATTTTTGGTTGGATATAGAGAGAGGAAACCGATCAGCGATGAACAGAAAATGGAGAGCATGATTGCAACTTTAGAGAAAAATGATGCTAAAGTAGAGAAGTGGTCATGGTTAGCGCGAGAAACAAAAACAATTTCTAATATACATACGTTTCAAAGGTTGTTAAACGATGTGAAGGACAAGGCGAATATTCAAAAGTGGGAATTAGAGCAATCTCCAGATGGATATAAAGCTACATCCTATAAAAAGTTTTCTTCTTATGAAGAACGAGTAGTAGTAACATGGAGTAAGGAAAATACTAAAGAAAACACTTTCATTATTTTTGAAGTAAGCGGGGCGAAATGGGACCCGAAGTACATTCAGAAAACAAATAAAATTTTTAGTGAAAAACCTATAATTTACACTTGTGTTCAAGGTGTACTGAATGATAAGATTGAAGGTGTTTTGCAAAATAAAACCAATCAGTTTTTGAAAGATCTTTCAGCAAGAGCGATCGAACAGATAGAAGAAAGAGCATTTGTGTCAGTCTCCGCATACAATAAAAAGTGGGATGACGCTCTTTCAACAAATAGAGAGAAAATAAATGTGCAAATAGCAATACGTTCTACAGACAACAAAGATACAATTGTGGTTGGCACACCGATCATAACTTCTGAGTATTGAGTGAATAGATACTGAAAAAAGGACACGGAGGGGAATAATTTGGAAAAGATCATCGTCCGTGGCGGAAAGCGGTTAAACGGCACAGTGCGTGTTGAGGGCGCAAAAAATGCTGTATTACCTATAATCGCTGCAGCCCTATTAGCGAGTGATGGAAAGAATGTACTATCTGAAGTACCAGTTTTGTCTGATGTATACACAATTAATGAGGTATTACGTCATTTAAATGCTGAAGTCGTATTTGAAAATAACCAAGTAACAATCGATGCTTCTAAAGAACTAAACATTGAAGCACCATTTGAATATGTACGTAAAATGCGTGCATCTGTTCAAGTAATGGGACCATTACTTGCACGTAACGGCCGTGCTCGTATTGCACTTCCTGGTGGATGTGCAATTGGTTCACGTCCAATTGACCAACATTTAAAAGGCTTCGAAGCAATGGGAGCAAAAGTACAGGTTGGTAATGGTTTTGTTGAGGCATACGTTGAGGGAGAACTAAAAGGAGCTAAAATTTATTTAGACTTCCCAAGCGTGGGCGCGACAGAAAACATTATGTCTGCAGCTACATTAGCAAAAGGGACAACAATCCTTGAAAACGCAGCGAAAGAACCAGAAATCGTTGACTTAGCTAACTTCTTAAATGCGATGGGAGCGAAAGTACGCGGAGCTGGAACTGGAACGATCCGTATCGAAGGCGTTGATAAATTATATGGTGGAAACCACTCTATTATTCCTGACCGTATTGAAGCGGGAACATTCATGGTTGCAGCGGCAATTACTGGTGGAGACATCTTAATTGAAAATGCTGTACCTGAACATTTACGCTCAATTACAGCGAAAATGGAAGAAATGGGTGTTAAAGTTATTGAGGAAAATGAAGGTGTACGTGTTATCGGCCCAGATAAGTTAAAAGCGGTTGATATTAAAACTATGCCTCACCCAGGTTTCCCAACAGACATGCAATCACAAATGATGGCATTATTACTACAAGCTGATGGAACAAGTATGATTACAGAAACGGTATTCGAAAACCGCTTTATGCACGTTGAAGAATTCCGTCGTATGAATGCTGATATTAAAATCGAAGGTCGTTCTGTTATTATGAACGGTCCAAACAGCTTACAAGGTGCTGAAGTAGGCGCAACTGACTTACGTGCTGCTGCTGCATTAATCTTAGCTGGTTTAGTATCTGAAGGTTACACTCGTGTAACTGAGTTAAAGCATCTTGACCGTGGTTATGTAGATTTCCATAAGAAATTAGCTGCATTAGGTGCAACTATTGAACGTGTAAACGAAAAAGTAGAAGAAGTGAAAGAACAAGAAGTTTCTGATCTTCACGCTTAATTGAAATAGTCTCTACGTCTTTTGACGTAGGGACTATTTTTTTGGGTTATTACTGTTATAGTCAATAAATTCTATACTTATGCACGTACCAGTAAAAATATTTAGAAAATTTCCGTTTTAGCTGCTTCCCCCTTAAGTATGTTCTAAAAGGAAGAGTTGTTCCATAAGAATGAATGGAGTAAAGCTTTTGGATATTGGGGGAAATAAGATGAAATTTTCAAAGCCACTTTTTATCACAGTAGCGCTTCTCATAGCGCTCGTTATCATTGTACCTGCTGCTCTTGTTATTCCGTTTGCGAAAGCAAAAGTAGGGGAAGAAGCAGCTTCTAAAACTCCTCCAGCGATAGAAAGTATACCAGCTCCAGGGAAAGTGGATACAGCGGTTCAAGTTGCTGTATATCGTGAGAAACAGAAAAAGGTAGATACATTACCTATGGAGGAGTATGTGACCGGTGTAGTAGCTTCTGAGATGAATGCCAGTTTTGAAATAGAGGCGCTAAAGGCGCAGGCATTAGCAGCGAGAACATTTGTGGTACAGCGTATGCTAAGCGGAGGAAAGAAAAACAATGCGGACGTGACAGATACGGTGAAAGATCAAGTGTACAAAAGTAAAGAAGAATTGAAGAAACAATGGGGTAATAACTACGAAAATAATTTGAAGAAAATCGAAGAAGCTGTTTCGAAAACCGCAGGACAAGTTTTAACGTATGATGGAAAACCAATCTCAGCATCCTTCTTCTCAACGAGTAATGGCCGGACAGAAAATGCAGCTGATTATTGGGGAAATGATTATCCGTACTTAAAGAGCGTAGATAGTCCGTGGGATCAAGCCTCTCCAAAATTTACGAGCGAGCAAACCTTTACAGTAGCTGACTTTCAAAAACGTCTCGGTGTGAAGGTGTTGGCAGACGGGAAGGTTGGAAATATTAAAGATCTTACGGAAGGAAAGCGAGTAAAAGATGTAGCATTT
This sequence comes from Bacillus sp. AY18-3, assembly GCF_008042305.1. Taxonomy (NCBI): domain Bacteria; kingdom Bacillati; phylum Bacillota; class Bacilli; order Caryophanales; family Bacillaceae; genus Bacillus; species Bacillus sp. AY18-3. The sequence goes on from NZ_QKQR01000009.1 coordinate 71,156, forward strand.
CAAGGGAAAACATTAACAGGAAAGCAAGTTCGTGAAAAGTTAGATTTACGCTCTTCTGACTTCACATGGAAACAAGAAGGGGATAAAATCGTCGTTACAACGAAGGGATTCGGTCACGGCGTTGGCATGAGCCAATACGGAGCAAATGGCATGGCGGCGGAAGGTAAGAAATATACAGATATCGTTGCTCATTATTATAAGGGTGTCGAAATAAAGTCGATGAATGATTATGAAGGAAAGTTGATGGTGAAGAAGTAGGGGGAAAAGAGGCCGTTCCAAGAGGTATATTGGGACGGTTTTCTTTTGTTAGTGGATAGGTTAATAGATATATTAAAAAAATCGTCAATGTTCAGTGGTGACAGAACTCTGTTTAAAGGGCCCATGGATCGCTGGAAGCTATTATAAGGATGAACGTACAGAAGAATCAATGAAAGACGGTTGGCTCTATACAGGAGACATTGTCACGGTTGATTCGGAAGGATGTATTAAGATTGCTGATCGTACGAAAGACTGAATTAAAAGTGGAGGCGAATGGATTTCTTCCGTAGATTTAGAAAATGCTTTAGTGTCGCACGATAAAGTGTTAGAAGCATCTGTTGTGGCGGTGCTGCATGAAAAACGTCCCGTTTACTTGCGTTGTACTAAAAGAGGGACAAGCAGTAGAAAGAGAAGATCTGTATGCTTTACTAAAAGCAGAATTTCCGAAAACATCTGTAGGGAAATTCTTAAAGAGAGCGCTGCGTGATCAGCTCAAGACGTATGTAGAGCAAAACTAGAGAAGAAGGCTATCCTTTCATTTGGATAGCCTTCTTTTTATGATACTTCATAAAATATCTAAATCTTCCATTAATTGTTTGGTATAATAGGATAAAAAGTATTTGGGGGAGACAGAATGGCGTTATTGGAGTTGAGACAATTAGGGAAGACGAACCAGTTACCGGCAGTTGAACTGAAGGTTGAGAAGGGACAATGCGTTGTTTTGCAATGTAATAACCATACAGCTAAAGTATTGCACCGCATCATTATTGGTGAGGAAGAAGCTTCAACTGGCAACGTGCTATTTGAGGGAGAATCGATTGGAAAGAAAAATTATTCCCGCATCGGTTTTTGTTTTTTGAAAGATGAAGCATATGATCGTTTGAAGGTGAAGGAATACTTTAAGTTTTTAATAGGTCTTTATGAATCGAATATGAGTACGGAAGAAGTTGTACAATATGTCGGCCTTTTAGATAAGTTAAACGTTAAAATAGAAAAACTATCATTTTCAGAGAAACGCCGTCTTCATATCGGGCGAGTTATGGTTCATAATCCGGATTTAGTTATTCTAGAAGAGCCAGAGCAAAATGTAGATACAGAGAGCACGATTATTATTCGAAAAGCGATTATGGCAATGAAGGAGAAAGGAAAGGCGATTTTTATAACGTCATCCTTTCTATCGGACGCCCTTTCGTTAACAGAAGATGTATACATATTAAACAATGATGGTGTGAAGAAAATAGAAATCGAACAAGAAGAAATTGAAGAGGTGGATGAAGAAAAGGTTGTTCAAATGATTCCGCAAATGAAACTTGAAAGAATTCCAGCGAAAGTGAACGATAAAATCATTTTACTTGATCCGATGGAAATTCATTTTATTGAAACGCAAAACGGAGTGACACATATCCATGTGCGCGAAGGTGATTTCGTATGTGCATTAACATTAAGTGAACTAGAAGCGAGATTAACAGGGTTCGGGTTCTTTAGATGTCATCGCTCGTACCTTGTGAATTTACAAAGAGTACGAGAAGTCATTACGTGGACTCGTAATAGCTTTAGTTTAATTTTGGATGACGAAAGAAAAAGTTCAATCCCGCTTTCAAAAGGACGAATGGATGAATTAAAAGGTGTGATTGGGCTATAAAATTTGCTCCAGTAAGCTTAAAATACGATTCATTCACCGGTAAAAATACTCCTTTTACCGGTATTTTACTGCGTAACCCTTTTGTTTTTCATATGATTGAGTCAAGAAAAGCGAAACAAACAAACGAAAAGCGCTAAAGCGACTTTCATCTATAAAAAGAAAAACAAAGGGGATGACGGGATGACATTGGCAATTGAAATGAAAGATGTAATGAAAAGTTTCAACGAAAAAACGGCACTTCGAAATGTAAATATTGAAGTGAAGCAAGGAGAAATTTTTGGATTCCTCGGGCCGAGTGGATCTGGAAAAACAACAACAGTAAAGATTTTAACTTCTCAATTGCTGCATAGCGTTGGAACAGTGAGGGTACTAGGTAAAGATATTACCGGACCAAGCAGCATCGATTATAAACGAATTGGTATTTTAACAGACAACAGCGGTTTATATGAAAGACTTAGCATTTATGATAACTTACTATTATTTTGTGACTTATACGATTGCAAAAAAGAGCGGATTGATGAAGTGTTAGCGCAAGTGAACTTATTAGATGATAAGAAAACATTAGTAAAGAAACTATCAAAAGGAATGAAGCAGCGCGTTACATTAGCTAGAGCAATCCTTCATAAACCAGATATTCTCTTCTTAGATGAACCAACATCTGCACTCGATCCAGTTAACGTACAAAACATTCATAAAATCTTAAAAGACTTAAATAAAGAAGGAACGACGATTTTCTTAACGACGCACAACATGGATGAAGCAGAAACGCTTTGTAACCGCATTGCCTTTCTGTGTGGCGGAGAAATTGTAGCGCTTGATACACCGGAGAACCTTCGCTTACAATACGCGAAAGATCAAATACAAGTCGTGTTAAAGGATAAGAAGAAAGAAACGGTACAAAAAGATGAATTAGGTGCAAAACGCATTTCAGAGTGGATGAAAAAAGGAGAACTATTATCCATTCATTCTTATGAGCCAACGTTAGGCGATATCTTTATTGAAGTTACTGGGAGGGGATTATAATGACATTTTCAATGAGACGTGTATCAGCTATTTTTAGAAAAGAAGTACAGGATTTTAAGACAAATTCACAAGTTTTGTTAATGGCATCTTTACCAATTATATTTGCATTTATATTTAGCCGATTTGGAGAAGGACAGGCAGGAGTTGGCATTATTACTTTAATGTCCTTTCTATTTGTAGCAGGGTTTGTTCAATCAATGGTAATTGCAGAAGAGAAAGAAAAACATACGTTACGTGTGTTAATGCTATCACCGGCTTCTTCTGTTGAAGTTCTTCTTGGTAAAAGTATATTAACAGCATGTTTAACGTTAGGTATTTCCGTTGTAAACTTATTCATTCTAGATCAATTAAGTGGAAATCTCTTATTGCTAGCATTTATTTTCTTATGTGGAACAATTCTATTCATTTTAATTGGAACAGTGATTGGATTATTAGCTGAGTCTGTCCCGCAAACATCACTAATTGGAATGCCGATATTAATGACGATGTATTTAGCTGTACAATTTGAGCCAATGGTTGAAAATAAAGTAATTAAGACGATGATTAGTTATCTTCCAACATCTCATCTTGAAAAGGCGATTAAAAGCTTAGTGGAGGGTGCTGGGTTTAGTAGTATTAGTGGGCATATGCTAAATGTTGGAGTGTGGCTCGTTATTTCACTTATTGCATGTTTAATCGTATATAAAAAGAAACAATTGGACTAAAAACTGAGCCGAAAGTGCTCAGTTTTTTCTTTTTTCAATCATTTCCTCGGAAATTTTACAATTCCTATACATATTTTTACAGATTTTGTCGAAAAGTAATTAGTTATAGGTTGTATAGGATACGTGAATATTGTTCAAAATGATTGCTGAGGTGATGATGGAATGCGAGGAAGAAATAATAAAAAGTCGCAAAAGGTAGTACATTTATTTCAAAAAAGATGGGTGTTTCCGGCACTATACATTGCTTGTGCAGCGGTAATTTTAATGGTTGCGCTATGGTTCCAAGGAGCTAATCCGAAGAAGACTCCGAACCAAGATCAAGCAACACCGTATACACAATCGGAAGATCCAGCAGTACCAGTAACGAAATCTTCAGAAGTAGTGAAAATGCCAGCTGCCGCTAATGCGGAAGTAGTCGTACAGAAGAAATTCTATGAAGATGCAGCAACTGAGGCGGAACAAGAAAAAGCACTTGTCTTTTATAACAACACATATTCCCCAAATAAAGGAATCGACATTGCTGCGAAGAATGGAAAAGAATTCGATGTAGCTGCTGCTTTAAGTGGTACAGTAACGAAAGCTGAAAAAGATTCACTTCTTGGTTATGTTGTAACAGTTGATAGCGGAAATGGTGTAGCAGTTTCTTATCAAAGCTTAGGCAGTGTGAAAGTAGAAAAAGGTGCACGAGTTGCACAAGGTGAAGTATTAGGAAAATCCGGTCTAAGTGCAATGAATAAAGAAGCAGGTTCTCACGTTCACTTTGAAGTACGTAAAGACAACGTGGCTGTGAACCCTGAGCGCTACTTAAATAAGTCAGTAGCAGAAATTAAAGCTGATGCAGGTGCTGCAAAAGCAACGAATGCTTCTGGTAAAAAGGCTGATGAAAAATCTCAAAAAGAAGAGAAGTCAACAAGCACGAAACCAGAAAGTAAAACAGAAGATAAGTCTCAAAAAGAAGAAAAATCAACAAGCGGTTCGACTAGTGACAAAAAAGAAGAGCCGAAGAAAGAAGAAAAATCAACAAATGGTTCTACAGAATCATCTAACAGTTCTTCTTCACAAGAATAAGAAAGTGAAAAAATCAGTTCTCACTAGAGAGCTGATTTTTTTACTTTTACCCCGCATTAACGGGCAGTAAGACCCCTACTTCAAAATTCAGTGAAAGCTAAGAAGTTAGGCCTGGGGTCAACTGCCCGTAAAAGCCCGATTGGTGAAGGCTAAGAATCAGTGGGAAATGGCGCCCACTGATTAAAGTTTCACTTTATATAAAAATACTCAATTTCGAGAAAAAAGTTGCAATAACAAGGAAATATGACGAGATTCTCGAATATATATTACAAACAGGAGGGGATACTGTGTCATTTTTATTTGTTCTGTCGACTGCTATTATTTTATTGTTTGTTTTATTCACTTTATATTATTATATTGCCAGTAAGAAAGAAGTTCCCCACCATCAATTGTTAGAAGAAGAGTTGGAACGAGAAGAATGACACTCCAAGAAAGAGTGTCTTTTTCTTTTGGTACACCTATTGGAATTTTTAGAGCTAGGCCGTATAATAATAATTGTGATTTTTTTACATAGGAAAACGATATTTGAATGCAGTAGGACTCTAAAATACTGTGTTTTTTTGTTGTGGTTGAGGGGGAAGTTTAATGAAAGCTAGAGAAAACAAAAGTTCGAAAAAATTATTTATTTTAATAGCGGTTGTAGTAGCATTAATCGCTGGGATTGGATTTTTTATTTTTAATAAAATGAATGCTGCAGGTAAGCAAGAAAAGGTGCCGGTTTTGCAATATTATTATTTAACAAAAGATAATGATAAAAATCAAAATCCAGTATTAAAAGATAAAACAACTGCGGTATCAGTAGGAATGTTTGAAAAACAAATGAAGTATTTAGCAGATAATCAGTATCATACTCTTACTTTGGAAGAATTTAATCAGTTTATAAAAAATAAAAAGAAACTTCCTAAGAAAAGTGTCTTAATCACATTCGATAACACTTCTAAATCAAATTATGTATATGCGTATCCAATTTTAAAAAAATATAAAATGCATGCTACTTCATTTGCAGTTACATCTAGAATAAGTAATAAGGAAGAAAAATTTAATCCTAAAACCTTTCAAATGTTAAGTATGAATGAAATGGATAAAATGAAAGATGTATTTGAATTTGGAAGTCATACACATACTTTACATAAATTTAAGAATGGATCAGCGGCTATACTTGTTGAGGGAAATCAAATAGTTAAAAATGATATATTAAAAAGTAAAGATGTTTTAAAGTCAAATTATATGTCATATCCATTTGGAAAGTACAATAAAGATACGCTCCAAATATTAAAAGATTTAAAAATGGAGTTAGCATTCACTAGTCTACAAGGATATGCGACACCAGAAAATAATCCCCTAGAAATAAAACGTTGGTTTATTTCAGCGGATACTAAAATGGATAACTTTGAGAAAATAGTCTCAGGTGAATATGAGGTTCCAAATAAGTAAATTTCAAGCCTATTAGAATTATATTTAAATTCTAATAGGCTTTTTTGTTTAAAGAATAGATTTTTTCTTGAAATAAAATTTTTTGTACTTAGTCCTTAAAAATAGTGAACATGTAGCATATATCAGTAGTGCGGGCAATACAATGGTATAAACCAAAGCAAAGAGAGTGTTTGAGGTGAGAAATCGTGAATCATTTCATTATAAATCCAAGAATGTTTAACGCTTACAAACAGCACTCACACTTACTTCTTAGTCGTATGCAGCGAGGCTCATTTCACACTTCTCACATCCAATTTAGGGAGGCGAGTGGTGTGCACGATTACATCAAAGAGAGAACTATCAAGATTGGTAAGTATATCGTGGAGACAAGAAAGACAGTGCGTGTCATTGCAAAGGAATTTGGGGTATCAAAGAGTACAGTCCATAAAGATTTAACGGAACGTCTACCAGAAATTAATCCAGAGCTCGCAAATGAAGTGAAAGAAATTCTTGATTATCATAAGTCTATTCGTCATTTAAGAGGCGGAGAAGCAACAAAACAAAAGTATAGAAAAGAAGATGTAGAAAAGCCGGTCCGTCAATAAATATGCGATCGCAAACATTCCGTTTCAATTCGGTAATATTTTTCAGAAGAATTCTTTTTGCGAATATTACGTTTCTGTTAAATTTATGATAAAATCAGAAATTAGGTGTAAAAGAATTCGGGTGTAACCTGATTTTGAATATCGAGGAGGAAATGACGGGAATGTTTGCGCGAGATATCGGAATTGACCTAGGTACGGCTAATGTATTAATTCATGTTAAAGGCAAAGGTATTGTATTAAATGAGCCATCTGTTGTGGCAATTGATCGTAATAGTGGGAAAGTATTAGCAGTAGGTGAAGAAGCAAGAAGTATGGTGGGACGTACACCTGGTAATATTGTAGCAATTCGTCCGCTTAAAGATGGTGTAATCGCAGATTTCGAAATTACAGAAGCAATGTTAAAGTATTTCATTAACAAATTGGACGTGAAGAGCTTCTTTTCAAAACCTCGCATTTTAATTTGCTGTCCAACAAATATCACATCTGTAGAACAAAAAGCAATTCGTGAGGCTGCTGAACGTTCAGGTGGTAAAACAGTATTTTTAGAAGAAGAACCAAAAGTAGCCGCAGTTGGTGCTGGTATGGAAATCTTCCAACCAAGCGGTAACATGGTTGTTGATATTGGTGGAGGTACAACAGATATCGCTGTACTATCTATGGGTGATATTGTTACCTCTTCCTCTATCAAAATGGCTGGCGATAAGTTTGATATGGAGATCTTAAACTACGTTAAACGTAAGTATAAGCTATTAATTGGAGAACGTACTTCAGAAAATATTAAAATTAAAGTTGGTACAGTATTCCCAGGTGCACGTAGCGAAGAGCTTGAAATTCGCGGACGTGACATGGTAACGGGCTTACCACGTACAATTACAGTATGCTCTGAAGAAATTACAGAAGCACTAAAAGAAGACGCGGCTATCATTGTACAAGCTGCAAAAGGCGTACTAGAGCGCACGCCACCAGAACTATCTGCGGACATTATCGACCGCGGTGTTATTCTAACAGGCGGTGGGGCTTTACTACACGGTATCGACATGCTTCTAGCAGAAGAACTAAAAGTACCAGTATTAATTGCTGAAAACCCAATGCAATGTGTTGCGGTTGGTACAGGTATTATGTTAGAGAATATCGATAAATTACCAAAGCGTGCTTTGAGATAAAAAAATTCAATTGTAAATAAAAAACCAGAAAGAAGCAATTCTTTTCTGGTTTTTTTATATAATAAGATATACTGGAAAAACACTTACAAATAAGCATTGTTAGCGCTTTCTTTATGCATATATTACATAAAATGCATATTAATTGTAATAGTTGGTCAATAAAAAGTATGTTATAATCTCTAGTGTGAATTTCGTGTGAACTTAATGTAAATAATTTGTAAATCTTATTGGTTTACATAGGGCTTTTGTTATTTGAATAATGATGCGGGGAAGGTCCTATTGTTTTTTTATTCTTAGAAAAATTCGCAGGAGGACAATTAAATTATGAAAAAAGTAATTACATATGGAACATTTGACTTATTACACTGGGGACATATCAATCTGCTAAAGAGAGCAAAAGACTTAGGGGATTATCTAATTGTGGCTATATCCTCAGATGAATTTAATAAACTAAAGGGAAAAAAAGCTTATCATAGTTATGAAAATCGCAAAATGATTTTAGAAGCGGTTCGTTACGTAGATGAAGTAATTCCTGAACATGAATGGGAACAAAAAGAAAAAGATGTTCAAGAGCATGACGTTGATTTATTTGTTATGGGCGATGATTGGGAAGGTGAATTTGATTTCTTAAAGCCTCATTGCGAAGTTAAGTATTTACCACGTACAGCAGGTATTTCAACGACAAAGATTAAACAGGAATTATTATTAGTGGCTAGATAATTTTTATGATTAGAGAGATACAAATTGCTATATACCTTACAATATTTAGACTACTATTTAATCTTTTCAGAGTGTTTCCAATTCAAAAAAAAGCGACTTTTATTATGTCATATGGGGAGAATGCACTCTCTATATACGAAGAAATGAGAGAGAAAAAAATTGATTTAGATGTCGTGTTCTTATATAAACCTACTTGTAAATATAAATTAAAAGATTATCCTGAAGTGAAGTCTTATCAATTTGAAACACTAAGTATAGTGAATATGATTGAAGCTGTTTATCATTTGACAACATCTAAATATGTTATTATTGACAATTATTTTGGTTTTTTATCTGCTATTAAGTTTAAAGAAGGAACGGAATGCATTCAACTTTGGCATGCAGCAGGATCTATAAAGAAATTCGGGTTATTAGATCCAAATTTTAATAAAAGAAGTAAACGTGCTCAAAAACGATTTAAAAGGGTTTATAATAACTTTCATAAAATTGTTGTGGGATCTGAATTATTAGCGGATATATATATGAGTGCGTTCTCAGTAGACCATCATCAAATGGTACGGACAGGTATACCGAGAACGGATTTGTTTTTTAATCGAATTCGGCAAGAAGAAATTAAAAAAAAGTTGTTTTTGGAAAATCCAAATTTGATAAATAAAAAAGTAATATTATACGCTCCAACTTTTAGAGATAACGAAATAAATTCTTTTAAATTACAATTGGAAATAGAAGAAATGTATAGAGAATTTCATGAAGAATACGTATTGTTTATTAGATTACATCCAGCAATAAAGGAAGAATTATACTATGAAATTGAGCACTCGCAATTTATATATGATTATTCAATGTATCCAAATATTAATGATTTGTTCTTGGTAACTGATATTCTAATTACTGATTATTCTTCAATCCCATATGAGTTTTGTTTGTTAAAGAAGCCCATGGTTTTCTATCCTTATGATTTAGAGGAATATAAAAAACAAAGAGGAATTATAGGTGAATATGATTCTTTAGTCCCGGGACCAGTTGTATATTCTACAAAGGAGTTAGTTTCAATAATAAATAATAATGAGTTTGATTTATCAAAAGTAGAAGAATTCTCTTTGAAATGGAACCAATATTCAAAAGGGAATTCTAGTGAGAGTTTTATAAGAGAAATATTCAAAATATAATATAAATCTAATTTAGATATAAGAGGTGCGGAATGAATTTTTTAAGGTTTTTATGGCTACCTAAAGAACAAGGCCATTGTGTTTTGCAAGAGATTAAGTATTCTCAACAAAAATTGAACATTGTATTGAGAATAGAAGGAATTACTAGAAATCTAGGGTTGGATAAATATTATTTCATTTTAGTTAATCGAAAATCGAAAGAAGAAATTAAAGTATGTGCCAATATACAAAATAATACAGAGTTATTGGATGCTCAAGTTGAACTGAATGAGTATATTGAAAGTCTTGCAAAAGGAATATGGGATGCCTATCTTCAAATTGAAGTGGGTGGGAAAATAAACAAATTCCGTATTAAGAACGACGTAACTGATGCTATTGAATTTTCCCCTTTTTATATTAAAGAATTAAATAAAATTTTTATAGGTTATTCCACAGTGAAGGGGAATTTATCATTTAAATCTCAAGAGAGTAGTGCATATCTCGATGTTGAGGTAATTAATTTGAAAGAAAATGGGGTTCTGGAACTAAGTGGGTATTTCTTGATGCTACCATGGAACACTAGGGAAGAAACTGAAATAACAAAAAAATTAGTTATGCGTTCAGAAAATAATACTTGGAAGATACCCGTTAATAATGTTAAAAGAACAGATGTAACAGCTTTTTATGGTCAATCAGGTGGAAGCTATGATTGGACGGGATTTAGTGTGCAATTAGACTTCAGAAAAAATACATACGGGTTAGAAAACAATAAATCCACTCAAATTTTTATCGAAATGGAGCATAAAGGAGAGGTTGTTTTACTGCCAGTAATTATTTCACCTAATATGGTGTTTAATAACTGTGCCATTATAAATACATTAGAAGGTATTAAAAAAGTATTATTTAGTACAGATCAAGAAAGTAATCAAGGTTATATATTATTAACTAGAGAAGATTTACAAGCTGAAGTTAATTGTATTTACTCCGAAGATAATCAAATTACAATTGTAGGAGAAGTTATACAGCAACAAATGGTTGAGAAATCTTCTGAAGAACCTACGAGTTTAATTATAAAAAAACGTAATACGGAAGAAAAATATGAATTTGAAATTGAGTTAGATGGGTTTAATTATGCACACACGTTTAATTTAGAGGATCTTGTATCTAAAGGATTATTTGGCAAGGGAATATGGGATATATATTTAAAAATTAATAATCATTTTTATCGCTTAGTGACACGTCTAGATGGAATTGCAAATAAGCAAAAGGTCATTAACATACCACAGCAGCTTTTATCAGATTTAGAGGGACGAGCTATTGTCATAAAGCCCTACTATACTTTACACGATGAAGTTTCCATTTTAGTTCGTGAATATCTTAATGTGAAATCAATTCAGGAAGTGAAAATAGAGAACGACGCATGGATTGTATCAGGGAAATTAAATATTCAGACTCCAAATAAAATGATCCCAGTTCAAACAAATGGAAGTATGACCATTAAAGGGAGTTATGGAAAAAGAAATAAGATTCCGGTTATATGGAATTTGGAGAAAAATGAAAAGACAAAGCAAGAGTTTAAATTTAGGGCCATTTTAGATTTGTCTACTATTCAACAGAGAGAAGAAAGAGATAAGTTATTAACGGATATAAATTTTGATTTAATTGAATGTGAATTTAAGCTTAATGGAGGCATAGCTTTATTTACTATGAACATAGATCCCTCGAAAATTATTTTAACGTTAGAAGATAGATTAAAACAAATCATAAGAATCCGCAAATTTATTAATAAATGGGACAAATCTTTATATCGAATTTTTAATAGAATCTTACCTATTAATCAAAAATATATTATTTTTCAAAGTTTTCATGGGAAAAGTTACTCATGTAATCCGCGAGCAATTTATGAACAAATGTTAATAGAAAAGCGTGATATGAAGGCTATATGGATAGTTAATAATATTATGCAGGAAATACCAGGTAAACCAATTGTGGTTAAACCAGGTTCGGTTAAATATTACTATTATATGGCAAAATCTAAGTATTTTGTTAATAATGGAAATTTCCCAGACTTTTATGAGAAAAGAAAAGGGACTGTTCATTTGCAAACCTGGCATGGAACACCTTTAAAGAAGCTTGGTTTTGATATTGATCCAAATTCACCTTCATATGCCGAGAATACTTCTCCAGCTTTGTTAAGGCGCAATGAGAGGTGGGATTATTTAATAGGGCCTAATAGTTATACATCAAAAATTTTAAAGAGAGCTTTTAATTTCGAAAAGATTATGTTAGATGTTGGTTATCCAAGAAATGATATTTTTTACAATAAAGACATTGATAAAAAATCCGATGAAATTAAAAAGAGATTAAATATTGATCCTAAAAAGAAAATTATTTTATACGCACCAACATGGCGAGATTATGATTTTCATAATGGTAATCAGCATAAGCCTTACGAATTTAAATTTGATCTTAATAAATTTAAGGAAAAATTTGGGGAAGAATACGTATTGTTATTAAGATTACACTATAGAGATGCTACTCGCATTCAAATTAACGGTTTGGAAGAATTCGTTTATAATGTATCCAGTTATAACGATATCCAAGAATTATATCTAATTTCAGATATATTAATTACTGACTATTCTTCAGTAATGTTTGATTTTGCAAATTTAAATAGACCAATTATTTTCTTTACTTATGATTTATTTAGATATGGTTCTCAAATTCGAGGCTTTTATTTTAATTTTCAAGAAGAAGCTCCAGGACCGATTATTTTAAATCAGGAGCGTCTATTTAAGACAATAGAAGATATCAGTAAGGTAGAAGCAAAATATGCGGAACGGTATAAAAAGTTCCAAGATAAATTCTGTCATCTTGAAGATGGGCGCGCTTCTAAAAGAACTATAGAAGCTATGATTGGAAAATAATTTAGACAGGAGATAAGGTTGTGAAGATACGTTTTTTAGTATTTGATATTTATGGAATGGGTGGCACAGTACGTACTGTATTAAATGTAACAAATTATTTGGCACAAAATGGTTATGACGTTGAAATTATTAGTGTTTTTCGTCATCGCAAAATAGCATTTTTTGAAATAGATCCAAGAATTAAAATTATCGTTTTACATGATGTTGCAAATCGAAATAAAAGTGATAAACAATTTCAAACGAGAATAGCGAATAGAATGTTAAAGATGAAAAGTAAGTTAATTCATCCAGATGATGAAGGATATCATTTCTTTTCATTGTTGACGGATATTAAAATGTATAATTATTTAAAAGGTATTGATTCGGGGATTTTAGTGACAACAAGGCCAAGTTTTAATATATTTGCAAGTAAGCATGCAAATAAAGGCATATATCTTATCGGACAAGAACATTTGAATTTCTCAATCTATCCTAAAAGGTTAAAGAAATCTATATTAAAGCACTATATTAATTTAGATTGTTTAGCTACTTTAACAGATGAAGATACAGTTGATTATCAAAAACTTCTTCTAAACGGAAAAGTAGAAGTAAAGAAAATTACAAATTCAATTCCAAAGCTTAGAGGGGGGGTATCTTCTCTAACATCTAAAACAATTGCTGCTGCTGGGCGATTAGTTCCGCAAAAAGGCTTTGATTTATTAATTGAGGCCTTCAAAATTGTAAATAAGCAATATCCTGATTGGAAACTTAAAATCTATGGAACTGGTAGAGAGCGAGCAAATTTAGAAGAATTAATCGAAAAAAATAAATTGTACAATCATGTTATTCTAATGGGAGCTACCCAGCATATAGATGTAGAACTTTCTAAAGCATCATTATATGCCTTGAGTTCAAGGTTTGAGGGATTTGGAATGGTAATTATAGAAGCAATGCAATGTGGAGTACCAGTAGTTAGTTTTGATTGTCCAAAAGGACCAAGTGAAATTATTGATCATGATAAGGATGGTTTTTTGGTAGAAGAAGGAAATGTGGAGCTACTTGCAAAGGCATTAATGGAGTTAATGAATGACCCTGTGAAGAGGGGCGAATTTGCTAAAAGGGCTATAAAGAATGTGAAAAGGTTTGAAATAGATGAGATAGGTAAAATATGGATGAGAACTATTGATGAAGCTACTCATCAAATTAATCATTAATAAAAGATTTGTTTTGTTATTAGTATAGGAGATGTTAGTGTGAATGTAGTTGTAACGAATATAAATTTTAATAATGGTTGTATATACATTGATGGAAAAGCGGACTTTATTTTGGAGGAGGAAAGTTGCTTTTTCTCTATTAGAAGACGTGAAAGTGAGCATGGTATAGAGTATACGGAAAATCATTTTTTTTCAATAAAAGCTAGCGGAAAGACTTTTAGCTTTAAAAAAAATATCGATCTACTTTTTAAGGAAGCTTCCGTAGAAAATAATTTAATTTGGGACCTATTTTTAATTTGCAATGGGACATATATAAAACTAAAAACAGATAGTTTATTGGATTTTAAAGCTAAATCATATTATTTATTAGATAATAACCTTTTTAAAGCTAAACCGTATATTACGGGATATAAGGGTGTTTCAATCTATGTAATACGGAATGATATTAAGGCACTTATGCAAGATGCCGAATTTAATCAAGGGACTTTAAACGTAAGTTTCTATTTAGAGCAGTTACAGGAAGTAAATTTAGAAGAGAAAATCGTTAGTTTAATATTAAAAAAGAGAGAACAAGAATCCTTATTTGAATACTCTGAAACTAAGGTGCTAGAAACAAACGTAAATCAAGGTATTTTTAAATTTTCAATGAACATTGATCAAATGTTTAAAGATTATAAACTAAGTTCAAATATGATATGGGATGCATTCGTAAAAATTCAAGACTCTAATGGTGTAGAAATGGAGATCCCCTTACTTGATACCATAAGTAATAAGTCGAAATTTAGATATCATACGTTCAAACATAATGATTTGTTTAGAGTTAAGCCATATATTACTGGATTAGATAATTTAGCGCTTTTTATTAGAGAAAAAGAATTTATTATTGAATCATCAGATTTTAAATTTGAAAATAATACGCTTTATGTTGAAGGAGAAATTTCTTCAAAAGAGTATAATGTACTAGATTTTGATGAAAATGGTACATATGTCGTATTTAAAAAGCGTTATACAGCTAATGGAGAGCCACTCTATTTTGATGAAATAGCAAAGGGTTTAAATATTCTTAATGGTAAATTTAAAATGGACGTAAATGTTTCAGAGCTTTTAAAAAAACAAAAAATACGTCAGAAAGATGTTTGGGATATTTTTATTCGCCTAACGACTTTGGATGGTAGGATAATAGATATAGAATTAAAGCCGGAAAAACGATTAGAAAAAAATCTTTATATGTACGAAGTGATGGCAGAAAATAACGAATGGAAATTCAAACCCTATATAAATGCTAAAAAGTCATTTTCTATTTATTTTTTAGATTCGGGGAAAGTGGTAGAAGAGTCATTGAAAATCGCTGTTCTTGGTTCTTGTTTTAGCCGTAACGCATTTAATTCAGGGGAATATTTTAATCCTGGGTATAAAAAAAATTACAATTGTAACTTAACACAATTTCACTCCTCTATTGTAAGTATCATGTCAAACCCTATTCATATTGATATGGAAAGATTAGAAGGTGTCACGGATAAAAATAAAGAATTTATTCGTTGTGATTTTGAGAAAGATTTTTTTGATAAACTAAAAGAAGCTAAACCAGATTACTTAATTGTTGATTTGTATGCAGATGCAGCTAGGGATTTAATTAAATTAAATGATGAGAGTTATATTAGTGCGAGCTTGGTCCTTAGGGAAAGTCCATATTTTAAAGAATTAGGCGAATATGAGCGTATTGGTCATAGCAATAATCAATTATATTTTGAAATATGGAAGGAACATATGGAGAAGTTTGCTCGAAAAGTTAAAGAGATATTACCTGAAGAGCGTATCATTTTGAATACGGGAGGGTTCACGTATAAATATATTGATAGAGATAACAAAGTGAAAAAATTCTCTTGCCCAGAAATAATAAAAAGAAATAATTATTTTTGGGATATACTTAACGGGTGGTTCGTAAATTGTATCCCAAATTGCAAGGTTCTTGATTTAAAGGATACTAATTATATAGGGCATTATAACCATCCATTTGGAAATACCTTTTCGCATTACCAATCAGGTTATTACAAGGAATTTATGAATAGGTTGAATAAATCTATTATGCAAGATTTACAAAACAAAATTCATAATTCATTGGAAAGAGATTAAGCCAAATATATCCCTCTAAGAGTTAATTTTTAGGGGGATATATTTTTATTGCGAATTTAGCCTTTTATATAAAATATAGTGAATAATTAGTAGAGGACGGGAAAAATGGAGGAAATTACAGTTATAGGAGCCGGAAGTTGGGGAACTGCTCTATCTATGGTTCTCGCGGATAATGGACATGAAGTACGGATTTTCGGGAATAATAAGAAACAGATTCAAGAGATTAATGAGCAACATACAAATAAGGCTTACTTACCAGGGATTCAACTATCCAAAGGAATAAAAGGATACGAGTCTTTAGAAGAGGCGATGGATGGAGTCAATACAGTGTTACTGGTTGTACCAACAAAAGCAATTCGTGATGTTATAGGGAACTTGAAATCTATTGTAAAACAGCCAATAACAGTTATCCATGCGAGTAAGGGAATTGAGCCTGGATCATTTAAACGTATTTCGGAAATGATTGAAGAAGAGATGCCAAAAGAGTTAGTTGAGAGCATCGTTGTTCTTTCTGGGCCAAGTCATGCAGAAGAAGTAAGCCTTCGCCATCCTACGACGGTAACTGCAGCTTCTTACCATCTACAAGCTGCAGAGGAAATACAAAGATTATTTATGAATAATAATTTTCGAGTATATACAAATCGAGATGTGATTGGTGTTGAATTAGGGGGGGCATTGAAAAATATTATCGCTCTGGGAGCTGGTATTTCAGATGGACTTGGCTACGGAGATAATGCAAAGGCAGCCTTAATTTCACGTGGTTTAACGGAGATTACACGTTTGGGATGTGAAATGGGGGCAAACCCGCTTACTTTTGCAGGTTTAACAGGTGTTGGTGATTTGATTGTGACTTGTACGAGTATTCATAGCCGAAATTGGAGAGCAGGAAATTTACTTGGAAAAGGTCATAATTTAGATGAAGTGTTAGAAAATATGGGGATGGTTGTTGAAGGCGTACGTACAGCGGAGGCAGCATATCATTTAGCTAAAAAAGTTAATGTTGAAATGCCAATTACTAATGCGATATATAATGTTCTTTTTAATGGGAAGAACGCAAAAGAAGAAGTAGATATGCTTATGGGGAGAAACGGAAAAGGTGAGATTTTACAATAATATAATTACAGTTATGTGAGATAAATGAATTAGAAGGTGTGCAAAACAGATGGGTTTTATAAGGAAAATAAAAAATCATCGGATAGTTAAAAAGATATGTAAAGCAATCTTTTTATTTTGTAGTTATTTACCGCCAAGAAAAAAAATGATCTTGTTTGAAAGTTATTCTGGAAAACAATATAGTTGTAATCCAAGGGCCATATATGAACATATATTAAAAAATAATATGGATTTTGAAATGGTATGGAGTGTGAATAAAACATATAAGGATAGATTTGAAAAATATGGGATTCCATATGTGAAAAGGTTCTCCATTCGTTGGTTTATCGTGTTGGCACGCTCAAAGTATTGGGTGACAAATAGTAGAATGCCTTTATGGTTACCTAAACCAAAACATACGGTATATATCCAAACTTGGCATGGTACGCCATTAAAGAAATTAGCTGGTGATATGAAAGAGGTACATATGCCAGGTACAACAACTGAAAAATATAAGCATAATTTTCATCAGGAAGCGCAAAATTGGGATTACCTACTTTCGCCCAATAACTATTCTACGGACATCTTTAGAAGAGCATTCCAATTTGAAAAGGAAGTTGTAGAAGTTGGTTATCCACGTAATGATTTTTTATATCAGAGTAATAATTCTTCAGGAGTAGAGCTCTTAAAGAAAAAGAATAACTTACCGATAGATAAAAAAATTATTTTATATGCACCAACATGGAGAGATGATCAATTTTATAGTAAGGGAAAATATAAATTGGATTTACAATTAGATTTGGATCTCTTACAAAGTAAATTAGGAACCGAGTATATTATTTTATTACGTATGCATTATTTAATAGCGGAAAAATTTGATTTAGTTAAATATAAAGGGTTTGTTTATGATTTTTCTAAGCATGTCGATATTAATGAACTATATGTAATATCTGATATGTTAATTACAGATTATTCTTCAGTCTTTTTTGATTATGCAAATTTAAAACGCCCAATTATTTTCTATACGTATGATATTGATTCTTATCGAGATAAATTAAGAGGATTTTACTTTAATTTGGAGGAAGAAGCTCCTGGCCCAATTGTAAAGAATACAAGAGAAGTATTAAGAGAAATAGTAAAGTATGAATCGAATGGATTAGGAGAATTTGCAGAGAAATACGATAGTTTCTATAATAAGTATTGTTATTTAGAAGATGGTGGTGCTTCTAAACGAACTGTAAGGAAAATATTTTTCGGAGAGGCATAGTAAAGATGAAATCAATGGTCATGGTATTGAAAGAACAGATAAGCAGTTTATATTTAATTAAACGCTTATCTATTTATCAAGTGAAAACTACAAATAATAATAATTATTTAGGGCTCTTTTGGGAATTTTTGAATCCAATAATACAGATGAGTATTTATTGGTTTGTTTTCGGCTTTGGTATTAGAGGGGGACAAGGTGTTGATGGGGTCTCCTTCGTTTATTGGTTATCTGCAGGGTTAGTTGTATGGTTTTTTATAAATCCGGCAATGATGCAAGCTTCTAAATCGATTTATACGAGGCTGAACATGGTTTCAAAAATGAATTTCCCCATGAGTGTTATTCCAAGCTTTGTAATCATGTCTAATTTCTATTCGCATGTAATCCTTGTAGGAGTTATAACAATTTTATTTTTAGTAACAGGACAAGGGATTTCTATTCACTATATTCAGCTTATTTATTATATGTTTGCGACGCTGATGCTAGTATTCTCATTGTCTCTAATTACATCCACTTTAGCGACAATAGTAAGGGATACTCAAATGATTGTGCAATCAATTATGAGAATGTTATTATATTTGACTCCTATATTATGGACTCCTGAAAGATTACCAACTATTTTCCAAAAGATTATGAAATTAAATCCTTTTTGTTATATTGTTGATGGATACCGAGCGTCTTTATTAGGGACAAATTGGTTCTTTCAAGATATAAATTATACATTGTATTTTTGGGGATTTGTTTTTATTACTTTTTTAATTGGCTCAACATTACATGTGAAATTTAGAAAGCATTTTGCAGATTATCTATAATGAGGGTTGTAAAAAATGAATGAATCAGTCAGGTTTCATAATGTAACAAAAAAATACAAAATGCACAGTAAAAATTCAGATAAACTTAAGGATATCGTATATCCTGGAGGATTTGGCGAAGATTTCTATGCACTAAGAAATTTAGAGTTTGTAGCTCAAAAAGGTGATGTAATTGGTATTGTCGGGGTGAATGGATCAGGAAAATCGACGATGTCAAATTTAATTGCTGGAATTACACCTCCTACAAAAGGGAAAATTGATATTAAAGGAAAAGTTGCACTTATTGCTATTGCAGCTGGGCTGAACAATCAACTTTCCGGTAGGGAAAATATTGAATTAAAATGTTTGATGATGGGATTAAGTAAAGAAAAAATTGAGAAGTTGACACCGGAAATCATTGAATTTGCCGATATTGGAAAATTTATTGATATGCCAGTCAAGAAGTACTCAAGTGGAATGAAATCTCGTTTAGGTTTTGCTATTTCAGTAAGTATTAATCCAGACGTCCTTGTAATTGATGAGGCACTTTCAGTAGGTGATCAAACATTTGCTGATAAATGTTTGACACGTATGAATGAGTTTAAAGAACAAGGGAAAACTATCTTTTTTGTAAGTCACTCTTTGGGACAAGTGAAAAAGTTCTGTACAAAGGCTTTATGGTTAGAATATGGAGAAATTAAAGATTATGGTCCAATTCAAGAAATTATGCCGAAATATGAGAATTTCTTAAAAGAGTACAAGGCTATGAGTAAAGAAGCGCAGCAGAAGTTTAAAAAGGAATCAATGGAGAAACAGGCAGGTAAAACCTTAATAAAAAATGAAGCTGCGAAAAGTAAGAATGAAGCTCAAGCTGTAGATTATGTATCATTATTAAGAAAACAAAGCTCACATCATATAAAAAAGAAAAATGGTCCAAAGTTCTTAAGTGCCTTTATAGTATTGATGATGCTTGGCGGGATAACTTATTGGCAAAAGGATAATATTTTACATTCCTTGCAGGCGAAAGAGGTGCAGGAAAAAACGTTAGATAAGGTAGCTCCTACTAAAAAAGAGGAGAACCCGCTTGCAACTTTAGACGTCCGTTATGTAAATTCTGCAAAAGGTCGTGTTAGAAGTAAGCCGAATTTAGATGGACAGGTAGTAGGGACGATATTATTTGGAACGCCGTTTATTGTAAAAGAACAACAAAAAGAGATAGAATCAGATATTAATTGGTTAAAACTCACATTAGAAAACGGGGAAGAGGGATGGATTAGTGAATCCATAGTTAAATCAATCCCGTATAATCAAGCGATATCTTATAACAAGTTTTTAGGGGAATTAAAACAAATAGAGGGAATTACCCCAAATTTAGAAGAGTACCTTGCTTTTTTAGGAAAGACTAAAGAAGAAATAATCAATACACTAGGTAATTCACAAAATGAGGAACAGTTAGCAGCTGGAACATTAGTTCAATATAAAGATGTTGATATAGTATATAACAAACAATTGATTGTTCAGAAGATAAATATTAAAAATATGAAAATATCAAAAGAAAATTTATTTGAAACATTAGGTGAAGCGCAATTAAAAGCTGAAGACGATTCACTATTGATTTATCGATCAAATAAATTTGATTTTAACTTTTCTTTAATGGGTTCTACAATTAATACAATATCAATCTTAGATATTTCAAAGTATTAAATTTTATTACTATAATTAAATGTGTAATATTTAGATGTTTTTAGGAGGATTATCATTGAAAACAGTAAAAAAAGCTATTATCCCAGCAGCTGGACTAGGAACTCGTTTTCTACCAGCAACTAAAGCAATGCCAAAGGAAATGTTACCAATTGTTGATAAGCCAACAATTCAATACATTGTAGAAGAAGCGATTCAATCTGGAATTGAAGATATTATTATCGTAACTGGAAAAGGGAAGCGTGCTATTGAGGATCACTTTGATCATTCTTTTGAGTTGGAACAGAGCTTACTAGAAAAGGGTAAGCATGAAATCCTTAAGAAGGTGCAAGAGTCTTCCAAAATTAATATCCACTATATTCGTCAAAAAGAACCGAAAGGCTTAGGTCATGCTGTATGGTGTGCTCGTAAGTTTATTGGTAATGAGCCATTCGCTGTTTTACTGGGGGATGATATTGTACAAGCTGAAACGCCATGTTTACGCCAATTAATGGATCAATATGAGGCAACACAATCATCGGTAATCGGCGTTCAAACTGTTCCGGAAACGGAAACAGATCGCTATGGTATTATTGATCCGCTAGTACAAAATGGTCGTAGTTATCAAGTTAGTAAGTTTGTAGAAAAGCCAGCTAAAGGAACAGCGCCATCTAATTTAGCGATTATGGGACGCTATGTACTAACACCTGAGATCTTCATGTTCCTAGAGAACCAACAAACAGGAGCAGGTGGAGAGATTCAGTTGACGGATGCTATTCAGCGTTTAAATGAGATACAAAGAGTATTTGCTTATGATTTCGAAGGAAAGCGATACGACGTTGGAGAGAAGCTTGGATTTATTCAGACAACAATTGAAATGGCATTACAGCATGATGAGTTAAAGAATGAATTATTAAGCTATATGGAGAAATTATTTAAAACAGAAATGGTTAATAATTAACTTTTACAAAAAAAACATCCCGGAAATTTATTGTAAAATAAATTTCTGAGATGTTTTTTTATAACTGTTTCATTAATTTATCTGCCACTTTTTTAGAAAGGTGCTTTGTCATTTTAGGGACAAATGGTTTTATTGCGCCGTTAAAAACAAAGGCTCCTTTACCAGTTGTTCGCAATTCTAACTGACTTGTTACCTTTGTAGTAGAAGGAGAGATTGCTTCAGCATGAAAAAAGCCGCTACCAATTAATTTTTTTGTTGGAGAAGTCATCGTAAAGCTAATTTTATTAGGCATTTGCCATTCAATAATTTCAACATTTAGACTAACGTCTCGTTTAATAAATCCTAAATCACCGTGCAAACGCCAAGTCGAATGTTTGTCATCAATAACTTTATGTTTAACATAGCCTGTGACTAGTGGAGCCCAATTGTTTATATCACTAATAAATTTCCAAATTTGATCTGGTGAAGTATTTAACTCTATAGTATGTATACCTTTTGCCATTTTTGGATTCCTTTCTAAAAATAAAGGTATTTGAATAATTAGGTTAAAATCCTATATTCATTTTATTATAATATGATTATGTAAATTCTATTACAAGCGTTTTTTGCTTTTATTTTAATAATTTTTTATTAAAATTCATATTTCTAAATATCACATTTAAGAGAATGTAAGGAAAATAGAGAAATCATGAGTAATATTAGGGAATTAATACGAAAAAGGTCGAAAATTAGGTTTTAATTTCTTATTTTTGTCATATATAATGAATCTTGAATACGACATTAAGGCTTAATATATTTGATATAATTTGCCTTTCCCTAACTTGGGTATACACTCTTTTCAACCTCCGTGTCAGTGATAATACATATTGAAAAGAGTGTATACATTTTTTTATTTAGAAGAGAAATCTTGAAATCCTTTTTTATAATGACAAATGAGATTTAAAATGGGATAATGATAGTATAACTTCCGGTGGTATGACCAATCTTGTGTAAGGAGAGAAGTGTATGCTAGATATTCAACAAATTAAAGAAATAATTCCTCATCGCTATCCATTCTTACTAGTGGATAAAGTTTTAGAAGTAGAAGAAGGAAAGCGTGCTATTGGGATAAAGAATGTTACAGCTAATGAAGAATTTTTTAATGGACATTTTCCGGATTATCCTGTAATGCCAGGTGTTTTAATTGTAGAGGCTTTAGCACAAGTTGGTGCTGTTGCTATGTTGAAGAAAGAAGAGAATCGTGGTCGCTTAGCATTCTTCGCAGGCATTGATAATTGCCGTTTTAAACGACAAGTCCGTCCAGGTGACCAACTTCGTTTAGAAGTTGAAATGACACGTGTACGTGGAGCAATTGGAAAAGGAAAAGCAATTGCTACTGTAGATGGTGAAATTGTTTGTGAAACAGAAATCACGTTTGCGCTTGGTGACAAGAAAGAATAAATATATTAAGATATGTGATAGACAAATAACAATATATAATTGTTGTTTGTCTATTTTTTGTGGATTGCTATATTATTTGGTTTTATTAAGTTTTTTTTTTGTATAATAGGATTTATATGTATTGTAAGTTAGGCTTAAGAAAGAAGGTTACAATAATGAAAAAGAAAATTTTATTTTGGGTACTCGGTATTCTTGGGGTACTAATCATAGGTGGAGGAATTTATGCCTATAATGTATATTCTTCCGTATCTAATACATTAAAGGAAGTTCATCAACCTTTAAAACGTGATCAAAACAACAGTAACGTTGGAGAAAAAGTTAGCAAGAGTGAACCAGTTTCAATTTTACTACTAGGAGCAGATGAGCGCGGTGATGACAAAGGGCGTTCAGATTCTTTAATGGTGATTACATTAAATCCTAAAAATAACTCTATGAAAACAGTAAGTATTCCTCGTGATACTTACACAGAAATTGTTGGAAAAGGCAAAAGCGATAAAATCAATCATGCTTATGCATTCGGCGGAGTAGATATGTCTGTAGCGACCGTAGAAAACTTCTTGAATGTTCCTATTAATTATTATATTGAAGTGAACATGGAAGGCTTTAAAGATATCGTTGATGCAGTCGGTGGAGTAGATGTAACTAATGATTTAGAATTTACGCAGGATGGAAATCATTTTGCGAAAGGAAATATTCATTTAACAGGTGATCAAGCTCTAGCATTCACACGTATGCGTAAACAAGACCCACGTGGTGACTTTGGTCGTCAAATGCGCCAACGTCAAGTGATGCAAGGTGTTATCAAAAAAGGTGCAAGCTTCTCTTCTTTAACAGGTTATGGCGATGTGTTAACAGCAATTCAAAAGAATGTGAAGACAAACTTAACGCAAGATCAAATGTTTGATATGCAAAAGAACTATAAAGATTGCTTGAAAAATAGTGAGGATATCCAAATCCCAGGTGACGGTCACAAGGCTGCTGATGGCATTTGGTATTACTATGTTCCAGATGCAGCAAAACAAGATTTAACGAATAAATTAAAAACGCATCTTGAAGTGACTAAGTAATGATTCAACTTCTTTAGACAAAGTGCTAAAGGCCACGAAGTTTGGGCACAATATGTAACGGATTATTTCGTTGCTAAGTAATAAAGGTACACAAAAGGTATACGAGCAATCGTATACCTTTTATAATAAGAGAGTGAGTAAGAAATCCTAATATATGTAGGAGGAAGACAATGAATTCAATTCTAATCTGCGGCGGAGCTGGTTATATCGGTTCTCACGCTGTGAAAAAATTAGTAGACGAAGGTTTATCTGTAGTAGTAGTAGATAACTTACAAACTGGTCATGAGGATGCAATTACGGAAGGTGCGAAATTTTATAATGGCGACCTTCGTGATAAAGCATTTTTAAGAGATGTTTTTAAACAAGAGAATATTGAGGCGGTTATGCATTTCGCAGCTGATTCTTTAGTTGGAGTTAGTATGGAGAAGCCTCTTCAATATTATAATAACAATGTGTATGGTGCACTTTGCTTATTAGAGGTAATGGATGAGTTTAAGGTAGATAAGTTTATTTTCTCTTCTACTGCGGCGACGTATGGTGAGGTAGATGTAGACCTTATTACTGAGGAAACGATGACAAATCCAACGAATACGTATGGAGAAACGAAGTTAGCAATCGAGAAGATGCTTCATTGGTATAGCCAAGCTTCTAATTTACGTTATAAGATTTTCAGATACTTTAACGTGGCTGGTGCAACTCCAAATGGTATTATTGGGGAAGATCACCGCCCAGAGACGCATTTAATTCCTCTTGTGCTGCAAGTGGCGTTAGGTCAACGTGAGAAGATTATGATGTTTGGTGATGATTATAATACACCAGATGGTACTTGTATCCGTGATTATATTCATGTTGAAGATTTAGTGGCAGCTCACTTCTTAGGACTTAAAGACCTACAGAACGGCGGAGAGAGTGATTTCTATAACTTAGGAAATGGTAATGGTTTCAGTGTAAAAGAAATCGTTGATGCAGTTCGTGAAGTTACAAATCATGAAATTCCAGCTGAAGTAGCGCCACGTCGTGCGGGAGATCCAGCACGTTTAGTTGCTTCTTCTCAGAAAGCGAAAGAAAAGCTAGGATGGGATCCTCAGTATGTAAATGTGAAGACAATCATTGAGCATGCTTGGAATTGGCATCAGAAGCAACCTAATGGGTATTCTAAATAAAATATAATAAGTGAAAGAGAGGGTATTGTCGTTCAACATATGTTCGACAATACCCTCTCTTTTTTTATAGGATTTTTGCTATACTAAACTGTACTATAATACGGGATGGAAGGAGGAGAATAATGAAAATACTTGTAGTTGATGATGAATCGAGTATTCGTAATTTGATTCGGATGCAGTTGGAGATGGAAGGGTATGAAGTGCTCACGGCGGCTGATGGAAGAGAAGCTTTAGAGAAGTGGAATGAAGGGCCGGATGTATTAATTTTGGATGTTATGCTTCCAGATACAGATGGGTATGAGTTGCTTCGTTTGTTCCGTGAGAAGAATAGGGATATTCCAGTGCTCATGTTAACTGCAAAGAGTCAGATGAATGATAAATTGCTTGGTCTGCAGCTTGGTGCAGATGATTATGTGACGAAGCCATTTAATTATGCTGAGCTTATTCTTCGGGTCAAGAATATGACGCGGCGTGTGAAGAAGACAGAGGTAACGGTAAGTCATGAAGTGATTGGGGCTGGGGAGATAACGATCTGTCCTAAGGAAAGAAAGGTACATGTTAGTGGACAAGAAATTCAGTTAACGTACAGAGAGTTTAATTTATGTCAGTTGTTTGTTTCAAATCCGCAGCGTGTATTTATGAGAGATGAGTTACTTGAGAAAGTATGGGGGTTTGAGTATATCGGAAATACGAGAGCGGTTGATATTATGGTGCAAAGGCTGCGGAAGAAGCTAGGGAATAGCGGGGAATATATTAAGACAATTTATGGCGTTGGCTATAAACTAGATTGTTAAGTGGTGATGGTATGTCTTTAAAAAGGAATATGGTGTTTGGAATAGTGGGACTGTTAATCCCGATTTTTGTTCTTTTGTACGCAGTTGTTTATATTACGTTAGAAAAGAATATGTATCATAACGCGGCAAATTCTTTAGAGAAGTTAAGTGTAGAAGCACAAATTTATACGATGAATTATTTAGAGAAGGAAGCAGAGGTCGAGACGCTCGGCCCGAATTCACTTTTAATTGCTTCGTATTTAGCAAAGCGCATGGATGTACGTGTACAGATGATTGGGAAGAATGGAGATGTTGTTGCGGATACGCAAAAGGGAGCACTTCTGCACCGGAATATTGATATTGAGAGCTCTTTGAAGGGGAAGAAATCGTATGTTTTTGAAGAGGGAGACCCAGCTCCAATTCTTTTGTTTTCAAGCCCAGTTTATTATGGAAACGATGTCATCGGAAGTGTTCGTTTTATAAATGAGTTAACGGGTGAGAAGGAAGTTTTAACAAATGTTGGCTGGACGTTCTTAATGACGTCTCTTTGTCTAGTAGCTGCAGGTATTTTCTTTGCAATTCGTTTGGCGAAGTCTCTTCATAAGCCGATTGATCAGTTAAGACAAATGGCAAAGCGGCTTGCGAATGGTGATTATAAAAGTAAGATTGAGCTAAATGAATATGTGGAAATTGCTCAGCTTTCAGCATCTTTTAATGCGATGGCTGATGGAATTGAATTGCATATTAAGCAATTGAAAGAGGAGAAAGAGAAGCAGAAAGATTTCTTAGACCGCATTACGCATGAGCTAAAAACACCGTTAACGGCGATTATTGGCTATGTGGATTTAATTCCGAAGTTAAAGGCGAAGGAAGATGTAAAAGAGAGCCTGCGATATGTGGCTGTAGAGAGTGAGCGTTTATTATCACTTGTAGAGGAATTGCTTAAGTCTTCAAAGTACGGGAAGAGTACGTTTGAAGTGTCACCTACAGTTGTGAATGTAAAGGAATTAGCCGAAGAAGCAGTTTCAATTGTGAAACCTCGTCTGCAAAAATTTGAGATTGAAGTGATAAATGAGTTAACAGATGTACATGTTGTTGCGGATTTCGATAAGACGAAACAGATTTTCTTAAACGTGCTGGATAATGCGATAAAATATAGCGATGCTACGCAAATTCGTATGAATGTAATTGTAAATGAACGTGAGGCAAAGGTTTTTGTTCATGATGATGGCATTGGTATAGATGAAGGTGTGCTTGCAGAGTGGAATGAAGCACCAGAAGGGAAGGTACTGCCTTCTAGTTACGGGAATGGTTACGGTTTGTATATTTGTCAGGAGATTATGAATAAGCAGGGCGGAAGTATGCGAATTGAGAGTAGTGAAGAGATTGGTACTACAATATTTATTACATTTTTGCTTCCGAGACGGATGGAAGACATAAAAAACTTGAAAGCGGTTAAATGATACATTTATGAAACAATTATGCGGTATTTTCGAAACAACGTTTTTTTATCTTGGAGGTAGGCAGAAATGAAAAGGCTATCATTTCAAATTCTTATGTTTGTTCTTTGTATAATTGTTTCTCTTATTTTGTTTTATGTGATGGAGAAGCAAATATATAATCGAATCACAATAGTGAATGACAAACAAACTGTTTTACAAAGAGTGAATGAATCCCTGCCTACTGAAATGAAGGTTAGGCATGAAAAGTGGGGAGAAATTGTTATAACGGATGAAGTTCGTTTGCATACGATTGTTTCATTCTTTGACCGAATTCAAATAGAACCGAGAGAAGCTAAGAATCAAGAACAAGTATTTACTGGAGAAGTAACGTACTTGAATGGACATAAACGTACTTTTGCAGTAGGTGACTTGTTCCAGTACGGGGCTGATATGTACGGAAAGAATGGTACGGACCCAATGATTTCAGCATTTCAAACGTATTTGTTAAGCCTGTATTACACACCAGAACGTATTAGTGATTTTTTTGCGTCAGCGCAGGATGTCATAGTACGCCAAGGTGATGTAGAACGTGCGATGAATCTTACGCACATACTTGATTCGATTCGGTACGCAAAGCAAATTACAGATTACGGAGAAATACAGAAATTATTACAATCACAGAATGAACCGATTGCTTATATTACCGCTTATAAAACAGGGAAGCGTATAAAGAATGAGCGGGAAGACATTCTTACTATTTCTGTATATCCATCTTACTTTGTTGTGCAATATCTCGGCGATAATAACGGGAATGTTATGTATATGAAAAGCTCCCTCGCAAATTTATTTGTAAAGGAGAATGTGTCATGAGAAAGATAGCCTTTTTCTTCTTTTTGCTAGTAATTGGAGGAGCGATGTCTAGTTGCTCTCGAGATACAACCTCTATTAAATATAATAAAAGTGGTCTCCCTATTTTGGATGATCGTCATCTTGTTGCGTATGTAGCAGCTCGTGAGGAAGTGGGTGAAGCTTTGCTTTCATCATTTTGTAAACAACGCGGCTGTACGTATGAATTTATTCGTCTTTCGACAGAAGAGCTTCTTCGGAGGGTAGAAGAGGAAGCTGGAAATCCGAAAGCGGATATTATTATTGGCGGTACGGTAGACGCGCATCAAATGATGAAGCAAAAAAATCTATCTATTCCTGTTACGAGTCAGCATGCGAACCGTATTTCAAAAACTGTTAAAGATAAAGACGGTTATTGGTACGGTTATGAAGTGGAGAAACTGGCAATTGCAATTAATAAAGAGCGGTGGAATGAAGAAATGGCATCGCTCGGACTTCCTTATCCATCAAGGTGGCAAGATTTATTAAATCCAGTATATAAGGGAAAAATTGTGATGCCAGATCCAAATGTCTCAGGAACAGCATATACGTTTTTTCAATCACTTATTGATACTTTAGGTGAAGTGGAAGCGAAGGAATATGTGAAGAACCTTGCAGGACAAGTTGGTGAAGTAACGGTGAATGGTTACATACCAGTAGAACTTGTTGCGAGCGGTGAGTATATGATAGGCATCAATTTCATGGGAGATCAGAGAATGCTTCAAAAACGAGGCTTTCCAATTGTAAGTATTGTACCTGAGCAAACAGGGTTATCTGTTAATGCGATTTCGAAACTAAAACGTGCACCGAATGGTATTATTGCGGATTTATTTATTGATTATTGTTTATCAGAAGAAGCGGGTCACATTTTAGAAAAGGTTTCGTTTGGCGTACCAACGATGTTTGCGAAGAACGAGAAAGAAATAGAAGGACAGCCGGTTAGAAGAACAAACCAAAATATATCAAATAGCGGAATAATCGAGATATGGAATAGACAGCGTCTCTCTCAGAAGTGAGAAAAGGAGACGGAAATATATGTTTAAATGGCTCAAGCCAGCACCTACAATTGAAAGATTGCCAGCGGATATGATTGATCGAGTATACAAATTATTACGTATTCGTGTATTGATGGGAATTTCAGTTGGGTATGCTGCTTATTATTTAGTTCGTAGTAACTTTACGTTATCAAGTACGTATTTAGTACAAGAATATGGATTTAGTACAGCTGAAATTGGACTACTAGGTTCAATCATGGCAATTGTTTATGGATTTAGTAAGTTCTTTATGGGTAATTTGTCAGATAAAGCTTTCGCCCAGCGCTTTATCGCAGTCGGTTTATTCTTATCAGGGCTTGTAAATATTTGTTTCGGTTTTGCATCGTCATTTGGAATGATTGTTACACTACTTATTCTAAATGGTATTGTACAAGGTATGGGAGCACCACCTTGTAGTATCGTTATGACGAAATGGTTCTCGAAGAAAGAACGCGGTACGAAAACAGGTATTTGGAATATTTCACATAACGTTGGCGGAATGCTCGTACCACCACTTGTCGGAATTGGTGTAGCTATTTTTGGTGAAAATCATTGGCAAGGCGGCGTGTTTATTTTCCCAGCGATTATCGCAATGGTAATCTCAGTTCTTGTTTGGATTAATGCGAAGGATACACCAGAATCAGAAGGTCTTCCTCCAATTGATGAGTATCGTAATGACTATGAAAATCTTGAAAAAGCAGATAATGCTAACAAGATGTCACCAAAAGAAATTTTAATGAAGTATGTAGTGAAAAATAAATTTGTATGGTTCTTATGTATTGCAAATGCATTTGTGTATTTAATTCGTTTCGGCGTTATTAACTGGGTTCCACTTTATTTAACGACAGTTAAAGGCTTCTCAAAAAATGAAGCACACGCGGCGTACGCAATCTTTGAAGGTATGGCAATTCCAAGTTCATTAATAGTTGGTCTTTTAAGTGATAAATTATTTAAAGGAAAGCGTATGCCATTATGCATCATTAGTATGGTCGGAGTTGTTATTGGTACGTTTGTATATTGGCAAGCAACTAGCATACTTGTTGTAAGTATTGCCGTTTCTATTATCGGTTGTTTAATTTATGTACCACAGTTCTTAATCGGTTTAAGTGCAATGGAATTAGTACCGAAATTTGCAGTAGGTACGACAGTTGGTATGTGTGGTCTGTTCGGTTATGTAGGCGGAAGTCTTGTAGCAAACGCAGCAATCGGTGTTATTGTTGATCGTTCTGGCTGGGACGGTTGCTTCATCTTACTATTAACAGGTGCAATTTTATCAACAATCTTCTTGTTCATCGTTCAACGTGGGCATGAGGGGAAAAAAACTAAAGTAGCGTAATATTTTGTTTGAAAAGCTATCCAATTATCATTTTGGATGGCTTTTCTTATATTAATATAATCTTTCCTTAAATCTATCTTAAAAGATAATATGTCATATTTCTAATCATTGGAATTTTTGTTACAATATAAATGGATGTGTAAAACTTTGTAAAAAGAATGTAATAATATGTAATTATTTTTCAGAAAGTTTTATACAATTTTTATATTAAACTATTAAGTTATAAAAGGAGAGAGAATATGGTACCAAATACGGTTCGTACTCCAAACAAGAAGAAGAAATGGATTATTATCGGGGTTATTGCACTAATTGTTATTGTAGCAGCAGTTAATATTTTTGTAATGCAAGGGAAGAAGAAGGGCGCAGCAACGACAGCTGATGCTGTAAGCTTTGAGAAGGTAACGGAGCGAAAGCTTAATAATACGAAGTTAATTTCTGGTCAGGTGAAACCAGGGAATATTGAAAGTTTCTATGCGGATCCGACTAAAGGAAAAGTGAAAGATATTGCAGTGAAAGAAGGACAAGAGGTAGAGAAAGGTACGAAGTTATTCTCTTATGATAATGAAGAGATTAACTTGCAAATGAAGCAAGCTGAGCTTGATCAGAAGATGGCAGATATGCGTTATGATCAAGGAAAGAAGAAAATTGATTCGTTGAAGAAAGAAATTAAGAAGGCAAAGGATAGCGGAGCTGGGAAAGAAGTAACGGATTCGATGGACGAGCAAGTAAGTGAGTTAGAGATGGCGCAAAAGACAACTGATCTTGAGAAAGAAAAAGGGAAGTTGCAAAAAGAAGAGTTAAGTAAAAAGCAGAAAGAGCTTACGATTTATAGTAATTTTACTGGTGTCGTTCAAAAGTTAGATAAAGATGCGGCGCAAAGTTCATCTCAAGCGTTAGGTGGTCAAGGGAAAGCATTTTTACAAGTGGCGTCTAAAGATCCATTCCAAGTTCAAGGGACGTTAACTGAGCTTCAGAAGTCACAAATTCAACCAGATCAAACATTTACTGTCACTGCGAAAGCGAATAATAAGAAGAAGTGGACAGGTAAAATTACAGAGGTAAGTGAATTCCCAACGAGTGCAGAGATGGCTCAAGCTGGTGGTGTGGGTGAAGCGACTCAAAATATGTCTCAATATACATATAAAGCAAGTCTTGATAGTCAAGATGGTTTATCTCCAGGGTATCACGTTTCTCTGCAAGTAAATTTAGAGAATAAGAAGATGATTGCTGTTCCAACTAAGAGCATTGTAGAAAAAGGCGATGATGCATTTGTTTATATTGAAGAGAAAGGGAAGCTTCGTAAACAAAATGTGAAAAAAGGTTCTACTGATGGAGATTGGACAGAGATTGTTGAAGGCGCAAAAGTGGGGCAAAAGGTGGTTAAAAATCCTTCCGACGACGTGTATGACGGAATGGAAGTGAAAGAGAAATGATTACGTTAAATAATATTGCTAAAACGTATTATCAAGGAAAATTGGCAGTGCCGATTTTGCACGGTATTAGTTTAACAATTCAAAGCGGTGAGTTCGTTTCGATTATGGGACCGTCTGGTTCTGGTAAATCAACGCTTATGAATATTATCGGTTGTTTAGATCGTCCAACAGAAGGCGAATATATGCTGAATGATGTGAATATCTTAACAGCAGACGAGTCAAAGCTTGCTTTAATTCGTAATGAATATATTGGCTTTGTGTTTCAGCACTTTAATTTGCTTCCGCGTCTTTCGGCAGTCGAAAATGTTGAACTTCCGCTCGTATACGGTGGTGTGAAGAAAGCAGAGCGTCGTCAAAGGGCTCTGGAAGCGCTTGGTAAAGTCGGTTTGTCAGATAGGGTTCATCATTTGCCGAATGAATTATCAGGTGGACAGAAGCAGCGTGTAGCGATTGCAAGGTCGATTGCGAATAATCCAACGTTCATTATGGCTGATGAGCCTACTGGTGCGCTTGATACGAAGTCTGGTGAGCAAGTGATGAATATTTTCACGAAGCTTAATGCAGAAGGTACAACGATTGTTATGGTTACGCATGAAGAGGAAGTAGCAGCGTATTCTTCCCGCCGCATTGTACTGCGAGACGGGAAAATTACAGAAGATAGAAGGTGTGCGGTATGAGTTTACTAGATAGTATAAAAATTGCCCTATCTTCTATTTTAGCTCATAAACTGCGTTCAGCTCTTACGATGCTCGGTATTATTATCGGTGTTGGTTCTATTATTACTGTCGTTGCAATTGGGCAAGGCGGGGAAGCGATGCTGAAGTCGAAATTCGCAGGTTCTGGTGGTAATAACCTTATGCCAATTCAATTTAAACCAGATATGAATGATGAGTTTGCTATAGGTGGATTTGAAATACCAAAGTTAACAGAAGAGGATATTATGGAAGTAAAACAAGTGAAAGACGTTTCACATGTTATTACGACAAATTCGACAACAGAGATATTGGATGTAAATGATAAAAAAGCAAATCTGAATGTTATTGGTCTTGATAATGAATATTTTGCGGTTAATAAAGTAAAGGTCGTAAAGGGACGTACTTTAGGTGAATCAGATATTTCTCATGCAAATAACGTTGTGATGATTAGTACAAAAACAGAGGAAACGTTATTTAAGGACGTAAACCCAGTAGGACAAATTATTGAGATGAAGGGGCAGCCAATGCAAATTGTTGGTGTGTATACATCTGATAATGAGTTTATGGGATTTGAAATGGAAGAAGCGTTAATCCCCCTTACATTATGGCCTGTTTTATTTGGAACAGATGATATTCAAAATATCGCAATTCAAGCTAAAAATGTAGACGATTTAGAAGCAGCTGGGAAACAAGCTGTTGATGTGTTAAATAGTCGTAAGCCAAGTGAAATTCCAGGTAAATATGAACTGGTGAATTTAAAAGAATTACAAGAAAATGTTTCTAAAGTCACTAGCATCATGACGATGATCATTGGCGGTATTGCGGGTATTTCATTAGTCGTTGGTGGTATTGGTGTTATGAATATTATGCTCGTATCTGTAACGGAGCGTACGCGCGAAATTGGGATACGTAAAGCGCTTGGGGCAACGCGTAGTAAAATTTTATTACAATTTTTAATTGAAGCAGTCATGTTAACGCTTCTAGGTGGTTTGATTGGAATTGGTCTTGGATATGGCGGAGCATATATCGTTTCCACATTTGCGAAATGGCCACCACTCGTTTCATGGGAAGTTGTCGTTGGAGGCGTACTATTCTCTATGACACTTGGTATTATTTTCGGATTAATTCCAGCGAATAAAGCTGCGAAGTTAGATCCAATTGAAGCATTACGTTATGAATAAGTTAGTAGTGTAGTAGAGAGGGGCTCTCTACTACACATTACCGTTCTAGTGGGCGGTTCGTAGCCTCTATGTTGAGGAAGTGAACCGCCCGTTAGAACGGGTTATATAAATAGAAGGAGGCGTTA
Source organism: Bacillus sp. AY18-3 (assembly GCF_008042305.1). Lineage (NCBI taxonomy): Bacteria > Bacillati > Bacillota > Bacilli > Caryophanales > Bacillaceae > Bacillus > Bacillus sp. AY18-3. The sequence goes on from NZ_QKQR01000009.1 coordinate 105,515, forward strand.
TAATGGAAGCGAATTTGAATACGCAAAAAGCTGGCGGAGAGAAGCCATCATTGTTTGGAATGATGACTTCTCCTGGCTTACAGTTTGAGAGAATGAAGACGACTGAGAAAGTTTGGGGCATGTTCTTCATAGTGGCACTATTACAAGGACTTGTAGGTGGTTTAAATTCGTATATTACGTATACATCACCTGAGATGATTGAAATGCAAAAGAAATTAGGTGGTGCACTTGCAGAACAGGGCTCGCTTGTATCAAATGTAGTTTCTAGTACGATATGGGGAACAGTAGGTGTTATGATCGCAACATTCGTTGTTGCAGCTATTTATAAAGTGTTTATGATGTTCTATGGGAATGATACTTCTTATAAAAAAATAGTAATGATTATTGTATACGCGGATATTATTGTTATTATTGGTGGTCTCATTAATGGTATTATAGCTTTAATTTTAGGTGCTGCACCAACTGCGTATACAAGTTTAGGTCCGTTATTTGAGAAAGGCTCACTTGTATACGGAATCGGTAATTCAATCGAAGTGTTCTCTTTATGGAATTTAGTTTTAATTTGGTTAGGATTACAAGTTACAGCAGGATTAAGTAAAGTGAAAGCAGCTATTCCAATTATCATTTTATTCCTTATTAAGGCAGTATTCTTAGCTGCGATTGTTGTATTGATGGCAAAGTTTTTACCTGGTTTACCGGTATAATATGATTGGACTAAAAGGTGACTCTCCCAAGAGTCACCTTTTTTATTTTTACCCTTATTTCAAATACGACCAGCAGAATTTCAAATTCTACTTCGTGTAATTTAAAATTTCGGCGGTCGTATTTGAAATTACTCACAGTGAAATCGCTTCTTTATTTTTATATTGTGGAGGTACCGGCGGAATAACAAAGAGGTATACCTTTTAGAAACAGGTACTGTGTGAAGCCAGCGACTTTTACAGAGACAGTTGTTTTGTATGAAGGAATGATTGTAAATCAAATAAAGAAGCTCGGTATTTATCAAGATCATGAAGAGTATTATCAATGTGGTTTAATTGGTCTTTGGCATGCTTATGAAAGATTTGATGCGGAGAAAGGAAGTTTTCCTGCATATGCAGTTGTAACAGTGCGTGGTTATATATTGGAAAGGTTGAAGAAAGAGTCTGCCTTGCAAGAAAGGAATGTTTACGTAGGTGAATATGAGGAGATTTTTACGTTTGAAGATGTTGAAATAAGAGCAAAGGATTTTATGAGTGTATTAGATGAGAAGGAGAAGTATATTATTTTCGAACGTTTTTTTGTAGGGAAGACGATGGGGGAAATCGCTAGCGAGATGGAAATGACTTATTATCAAGTGAGGTGGGTGTATCGGCAAGCACTTGAGAAAATGCGAAATAGTTTAAGAGAATAAATATGATTATAAGAATGGAAGGCAATGGATATTGCTTTCCATTCTATTTATTCTGTTAAGGTAGTAAATGTAATAAGAGGTTTTTAAATTGTAGTGAATCTTGCATGTTCATACGTGATAATACGTATCCAGCTTTTAATAATTGTTGTTTTAACTTATGGGGACTGATATGTATTGTTGTAGTAGTGCCATTTGAAAAATGAATGTTAGCTTTTTTGCTCTTTTTGAAAAATTCTATGTCATCTATATGGTTATAAAATAGCCATATACAGTTTGGAGAAGAAGGAGATTCTGTCGGGAAAGCACAAATATATTCTCGATGATTAATTGGAATTGGGACATTTTGTTTGAATTTAAAGTTTGTTTGGACTGCATTACGTCTGCCTTGATAAGTAGAGTGAACATTGGTTAGACAAGATTGCTTGATGAGTTGGAGAGCAGTTTGACAGGAGTAAAGATGGTTCCCGCTACTGTCGATAATTTTGGTGCGATAATAAGGGTGCTTGTAAGGTTCCAGCATCATTGTAGAATTAGAAATAATAATATCATTTTCTTCATTCATAAATTTGATTCCTCCCTTATAAATAATGGTAATACCAAATATAATTATATACGAATTAAGTAAATTAATTATTAATATTCTGTTTCATATTGTAAATTTTGACTATTCGTTTACAATCAATAGATGTTAGTCTTTCTAATTTGCATCGCTTGTACATATATATGAAAATAGAAAAGAGTAGGCGGTGAGATAGTATGAAGAAAAAGTATATTATTATGGCTCTAGTTGTTGTTCTTCTAGTATATTTAGCAAATAGTAATCCGAGTAAAGGTGAATATACGGATTGGGCAGCGAAGCAGTTTATGAAACGTAATGATGTAAGTAAGAAGCTAGACGAAGTTCAAAAGGAAAATGAAGAAGGTCTCCTTGGCGATTTAGCATCGGCTGGTAAGAAGTTGGCGAAAAAATATGTTGAGCCACAAGTTGGATTATTAATCGAGAATTATACAAAGCGAAATGATTATATTTTCTTCTCAACATATACGACCGAGTTTGATATAGGCGGAGAACATTATAAATATGTATGCGTCGGTTTTTCAAAAATCTTTATTCCGATTGAAATGCCGAAGAAAAAAGACGAATCTGCAACATGATGCAGATTCGTCTTTTTGTTTATAAGTTAATTGGAACTTCAGATACATTCTTTTCTACGAGACGGGCTCCTTTTTTTCGGGTATTTTCATTAATTGATGAAAATACAGATGAGGCAAGGATGGTATCCATTACTTGATTTACGACTTGTGCATCGACGGGTGTGATAGGTTTCTCGATAGAAAAAACAACTGTTTTTCCATCTTCTTTCGCAAAAATTAATTCTAGTACTTGCATATGTTATTTCCTCCTTTTTATTTATCCCGCTATATTGCGGGCAGGGTGATTGGTGTTGGTTCATACTTAGCGGGGGATGAACACCCCCCACTAAGTAAATTTTAACCTTATAGGGTAGAAAGATCTGATGTGCTAACAAGCTGTATAGTGTGAAGCGGTGATGCTTGTAAAGAAGCAAGAGCACGTGCTACGTTTTGTACTTGCTCTAAGTTTGCGTTTGTTTTAACACGCTTAAATTGTTTTTGCTTAAAAGCTGTTTTTCCGTTCTGATCTAATCCATTGTTTAAGACAAGACGTAAAGTTAAGTCCGTTACGATTGTTTCGACTGCCATGTTTATCACCCCCTTTCACTTTATAAATAGGGTGCAAATGTCATGTTTTGGCGTGAAATTTATTCTTTTTTTTGGTACGCTTAAAAGACTAAGAGAGGGGTTTCGGAAGAATGAATCGTAAATGGTTATTTTGGATTCCTGTTTTACTATGGATGGGGTTGATTTTCTATTCCTCGGCACAACCATATAAAAAGCAGGATATGCGTTCGGATATTGAACAATATGTAAATGTTGAGTTTGTGAAAGAGCATTTCTCGTGGGTATCTATCGATTATGGCGGTGGTACACCTGTTAGCATTGCAAATAAAGGTGTAGGCGGATTTATTGAGTTTTTCCTTCGTAAAGGTGCGCATTTTATGGTGTTCTTTATGCTCGGCTCATTGACGTATTACGCTTTTCATCGATCAGGTTATTCGAGGAAAAGATGTTTTATATATGCTCTTCTTTTCGTTGCGGGATATGCAACATTTGATGAAATTCATCAATGGACTACGGGAGATCGTACACCGATGTGGCAAGATTCATTACTGGATACATGCGGCGGATTAACAGGAATTATAATAAGCAATTGGTTTTGGAATAGAAAAAGGAGCTAATCTTTTGAGATTAGCTCCTTTTGTTTATACACCAAGTAATTCTTTTAGTTCATCTGTAGATAGTTCGGTCATCCAACTATCGGTTGTAATGACAGCGTTGTTTAATGATTGTTTTCTTTCTAACATTTCATCAATTTTCTCTTCGAGTGTCCCCGTTGTAATCAGTTTATGAACGTGAACGAAGCGTTTTTGACCAATACGATATGCGCGGTCTGTTGCTTGGTTTTCTACAGCTGGATTCCACCAACGGTCGTAGTGAATGACATGGTTGGCAGCGGTTAAGTTTAAGCCAGTTCCACCTGCTTTTAACGATAAGATGAAAATGTCATACGTTCCGTTTTGGAACTGCTCGATCATTTTGTCACGTTCTTTCTTCGGTACACTACCGTTTAAGAAGAGGACGCGCTGACCGAAATGTTCTTCTAACACATTTTTTAGCATGTTCCCCATACCGATGTATTGTGTGAAGATTAAACAACTTTCATTTTGATCTTTTATATTTTCAATTAGCTCCATTAGCGTGCTCGTTTTCATGGAACGTTCGATGATGTCTTTTGGTTCTGTTTCTTTTAAATAAAGAGCAGGGTGATTACAAATTTGTTTAAGTTTGTTCAGCATGAGTAATATAAATCCGCGTCTTTCAATCCCACTTAATCCTTCTACATTGTGCAATGTATCTTGAACAAGTTGCTCATATAAGGAAGCTTGTTCACCAGTAAGTGGACAGTACGCTTTCTGTTCTTGTTTATCTGGTAAGTTTAATGCGACTGTTTGATCTTTTTTCGTACGACGCAGTAAAAATGGTGAGATAAATCGTTGAACTTGTTGGATTTTTCCTTCGTCACGATCTTTTTCAATCGGTGAGACGAAGCGGCGCTGGAATTGTCCTAAGCTGCCAAGATATCCGTGATTAATGAAGTCAAAAATAGACCAAAGCTCGGAAAGTCGGTTTTCCATCGGTGTACCGGTTAAAGCGATTTTGTGAGTTGCTTGCAAGTTTCGTACTGCTTTCGACTGCTTCGTATGTGGGTTTTTAATATTTTGTGCTTCATCCAAAATAACAGCATCCCAGCATAACGTACTAAGTTCTTCTTCATCAAGCTGAGCTAATGCATAAGATGTTAATACAACATCTGCTGATTGAAGGAAGTCTTTAAATGATTCACCTTGTGCTCGGTTACTTCCATAATGTAACTGAACACGTAGATTTGGTGCGAAACGCTCAAATTCTTTTTGCCAATTTCCAAGAACAGATGTCGGTGCTACGATTAAAGCAGGGCCTGTTTGGAGATTGTTCTCTTTTATATATAGTAAGTAAGTGATCGTTTGAATACTTTTTCCAAGTCCCATGTCGTCAGCTAATAATGCTCCGAATCCAAGCGTTCTTAAATATAATAACCACTCAATGCCATGTTGTTGATACGGACGGAGTGTTGCGTTTAGTGCAGAAGGGACATCTACTTTTGGAATATCTCCAATGTGCAGTAGTTTTTGGAATAGTTCTTCATAATATCCATCTAGCTCGATTTCAATATCGGTAAATGGACTATCTTCTTCTACAATTTCTGTTTCAGCAGTGTTTGATAAATGTTGCTGAAGGACATCTTTCATTTCTAGTCCATATTTATCGGCACGGTTCATAAGCTTTCGTACTTCTTCAATAAAGGCTGGATCCAGTCTCATCCATTGACCATTTATATTGAATAACCGTTTGTTTTGTTCAACGAGTTCGAAAAATTCGCTTTCGGATAAATCAATGCCGTTCGTTGAAATGCGCCAGTCAAAGTTAACGAGTGTATTCATGCCGAAGAAAGATTGCGTTTGCGTGGCATTTTGCTTCAGCTGCACACGTAATTTTGGTTTTGTCGCTTTTAAATTTTGCCACCAGGATGGCAGTAAAATCGTAATACCTGCAGCGAGTAATTCGTTACTTGCTTCAGTTAAGAAGTTCCACGCTTCTGTTTCAAAGAGCTCACTTCGGAATGTATCGCCTTCTTTTAACCACGGCACGAGCTTACTGAATCCTTCTTGTGTTTCAAGAATACGTTCTTCATAATCGTGCCATCGTTTTGGTAAAGAATCGATACTTTCATATACATATATGCGATGTGCCCCGCGCTTTGGTGTAACAATTGTCTCAAGCTTCCACATTTCAAATTCTTCTTGCGGCTCTTGTAGCCGTAGTCCAATTGTAAAGGGAAGGTCATCTTCAATGTAACCAATTTTTCGAAGCCAATCTTCTTCATGTAGTGCTGCATCCAATTGTCTTTTCGTAAAGTCGTAATGTTCATAAAGTCTCTTTGCATCTTCCCATCCGTCGTTTGAACGGTTATCTTGTAATATGCTTTCATTTACCGCGGCCGAGAAAAGAGATGCCAATGTGTCATCTTCGATTGGGGTATTTTGCACTTTCCAAGATGGTTGTTTGGGCCAACGCTCCATATCAGGTACGAAGCTACCGCTTGTGAAGGCATCCCATAATTCGTTCGCATCTTTCGTAAGTGCTGTAATAGGGCCATTCATTTGAATATGGGCAAAGGAGTTCATCGGTTTATTAGCGATGTATTCAAATGCTTGTGCGTTTGTTAGCATAACACCTTGTTTTCCTTCAAAGGTTGCTTCCTTTAGAAACGTGCCGTAGAAGGAAGTGGAGTGCCATGTAAATGCATTTCGTTTCCAACTTGTTACGGATAATGGAGTACCGCTGTCATCTTCTCCCCAAAGGAACCAACCTTGACTAACGTGCTGGAGCCTAATTGTTACTTCAGTTTGATTGATCATCGATTAATTTTCCTTTCCGTAATTCCTCTTGTAGTGCACGCAGACGTGAATGTAAGTTTGCGATGTGAATAATGAAAGCATCCCATTCATCAGTACGCTTTAATCGTTTATATAATGTACGTAATTTCTTTAAGTAACGAACTGCACGTCTATATGATTTGCGGTTTCGCTCTTCAATGGCCTCGGTAGCAGCAAGGTGATAAAGAGGAAGGGCTGCTTCTGGTGCTTCCTTTTCAATATCTTTCAGTGGCTCTTTCAAAAGTTCAATTGCTTCAAACCCATGTAAGAGCTGAAGTTCTGCCCATGTACGATATTGCTTTTTCGCGAGTACGTATTGCTCATAGTTTGCGAAACTATATGGTAATAGCTCTTGCAAAATCATTTCGAGTCCGGCTTGTTCATTTGTATGGGTTGCATACGTTTCATACATGATGACAAATAAGCGAACGATATCTTTTATGAAAATCGTATTTTCGTGCTCATGTATCGTTTTCTTCACTTGTTTATACGTAAAGGAAAGCCAGTTTTTCGCACGATCCCACTGCATTGTATTTAATAGCTCTTCTAACCAATAGAAGTACAGACTTACAACAGAAGCAGGCTGTTTCTTTAGTAAGTCCATAGCTAATAGGTCTTCGTCATTTAAAAAGAGTAGATGAGAAGATGCTAATGCTTTGGAAAGTGGAGTGATTTTCGTATCGATTCGCTTTTCTTCTTCTTGCAGTTTCTCTTTATTGTGTAAGAGTTCACTCCATATGTGACGATAAATAAAAAATCTTTCTTGCGTATAGGCGTCAGTGGAGAAGAATACTTCGTGAACGAGACGAGCTGTTTCTTGCAAAATTCCTTCAGACTCTGAAGGAATCGCTTCTGATTGTAAGTCCCGAACGATGGATTCCACTTTATCTACAAATAAGCGAACGACGTTAACAGGCTGGTGATAAGAATACGTTTTATTTGCTTCGAAGTCCTGAATTTCTTCTAATAATTTTTGAAAGCAATAAAGCGCTGCATGTAGCCTGAACAACTCATGTATCGCAACGATACGCGGAGCTTTCCGCTCGAGTTTCGTATAGAAGTCTGTAAAAATACTCATAAGAAAATACATTTGTTTATAAGTAAGCCGAGCTTGTTCTTTTTTAAATGATTCATATTCGTTGTCAAAATACGATTGCCAACTTTTATAATCCGTTTCTTCAAACGCTGATGATTGCAATACTTGTCTTGCAGTTCGAATAGGAGGAAGGGAAGGTTTCGTATTATTTTTAAATAAAGTTAATACATCTCCTACTTGCCCGAAACTAGATGCTGCAGATAGTAAAACAGCGAGCATATGCTCACATTGCGTTGGTGCAAAGCAATCGCAATAGCTTTCAGCGACGTTACGAATCGGGATATGGACGCTATATACGCTGCCTGCAGCATCTACAGTTCCTGATAGCGTATAACCATCAAAGTCAACGTTGTAGACAACACCACTACGATATAGGTGCCGAGCTGTAGCGACATGTTCCTGATCAGCTGTTTGCTGTGGATCTAGTCCTTGAACGAACTCATTCGCAATCATCATAATTTCATCTTTCGTAATTGAGTGTTGCAGCATAATATTCCTCCGTACACATATTTCTTTCCTTTACCATTATAAACAAAAAATGCTCAAAACAGAAAAAATGAAATTTGGATTATCATATTGTAACTGTGAATGGAGATGGAAAGGTGTTTTTCAATATTTTTGAACGGCATCTTTTTTGTAGTTTACTTCTCTTGTCAATCTTTGTCGGTAAATCGATATTTTGTGTCGAACCGTTAATATATTTTTCTCTACTCGTGTTTACGAAGGGAAAATAAAAAGGATATCACTTAGCCGAAAAAATCCGACGAGGTGATATCCTTTTTTACAATTATGAGCGTGTTTCCTTTAATATCGCTTGCACATATGGATCATGTAATATTTGTTCTATAATTGGTAACATGTTTTGTTCGAATGGAATATCGATAGGAAATGGCTTTTGTGAGCCGGGTTTGATCCCATATTGGACAACTTTGTAATGTGTATTTTCTTCAGAGTGGAGCACAATTAATTTATACCGATTGTCATCGCCGGCGAGTGAAAAGTCAATGGAAGTAGCGTCGTATGTTACTTCATCTTTATATATATACGGTTTTGGTGTACCGATCCAGTCTACTTTTGCTTGTACATTCATGAACATAACCTCCTTATAGTTATTATAAAAAAATAAAAGCCAGCTCTCAACAAAGAGAACCGGCTTTAGCAGTCATTGGTTATTTTAAAATTTTCACTTTAACAGTTTTGCGTCCCCATTTTTGAGCAGCGCTATCTGATCCAAGTAGAATGTCGATACGGTTACCTTTAATTGCACCGCCAGTATCTCCAGCGATAGCTTCTCCGTAACCTTCTACCCATACTTTAGATCCTAATGGGATTACTTTCGGGTCAACAGCGATCATTTTCATGTTTGGGTTCGCTGTTAAGTCATGACCCATTGCAGTTAATACACGGCCGCCATATGTGCCACCGTTTTCGCTCGGATGAGCTGTATATGCTGTAGCTACAACTGTTAACTCACGACCATTAGAAGGTTCGCTAGTTTCAGCAGCTTTCACAGCAGGCTTAGCAGCTGGTTTTGCTTGTGCTGCAGGTGCTTTAGCTGGTGCTACAGTTTTAGCAGGAGCAGGTTGTTCTTGTTTCTCAATAACAGGCGCTGTACCTGTTAAGAAAGGAACGTGAACATAAGCTGTTTTCCCGTTATATTCAAATTGTAACCACTCATTTTGTACTTGGTTCGTTGTTTCGATCATATCGTCTTTCTTCAACGTTCCAAGAATTTCTGAGTTTGTGTTCGCTTCAGCACGTACGTTTAATACGTTAGCTGTTACGTAGTAGATGCTTTTTGTGAACTCTGCACTTACGAACGTGTCTTTACCATCTAAAGTGATTTTTGACCATCCGTTCTCTGTATTTTGAACATCTATTTTATTACCGTTTAGTAATTTACCGACAACTTTTGATTCAGTAGTAGGGTTTTCGCGCACATTTAGTACGTCTGTTGTTACAACAGTTTCTGCATTAGCAGATGATGTGAAAATCCCAAGACCAAAAACTGCTGCTGTTGCTATTCCAATTAATTTTTTCATGATAGCCTCCATTGCGTTTGTTTTCGTGTCCTCATTATAGCAACAGATTTTTTCGGATTTGGGGAAAACACACAATTACAAACCATTCGTAATCAGTCGTTAACATCCTGTAATATAACAAAAAATATAGGAAAACGTTTTTCATTCTATGTGATTAGTAGGTTTCTACTTATATTCAAAATATTTAATACAACATATATTTTTCGGCGTAAATAAAAATGTTACAGGAGTGTTACATGATGTTTACTAAACGATTACATTCCTTGAGTATTTTACCGTTTTATGGGTAATATAGTTATATAAACATAAACATTTCGTTTGTGAAACTATAAACACGTGCTATATACTAGCAAAAAAACCGCATAATTGTTACAAAAAGAAAGGGTTGCAAGGAAGAAAAATGCCCTTTTTTACATCTGTAACACATCCTTTTTTGGGAAAATACATTCCCATCCGCATTTTTCTCACACAATTTGACAGCAGTATTTCGATCTTGTAGCTCTTGCAGAGTGAAAAGGTTATACGGAAGGTAAGGCTGTCCATAAGAATTCGAATTGGTGAAGGTGAAAGTAAGAAAATCACCGTAAAATTATAGTTTTCTATCCGATTTTACATATCGGAATTTATGTTATTTACAAAAGTGAAACCTACGAAGGGGGATTTGATGAGGAAACTGACAAAAACATTCATCGTATCATTAACATTATGTATTGCATTTACAATTTGGGGGATTATTCCCGAATCTATTATTGGAAAAGGTAGCTTAGGAAATGTAACAACCGCAATTCAAACTGCATTAGTTAGTAAGTTTGGATGGTTCTATATTATTTCTGTTTCTATTATATTAGGTGTGTCTATCTTTTTAATTGTTTCGAAATACGGTTCTATTCGTTTAGGTAAAGATGATGATGAACCTGATTATAGTTATATGACATGGTTTGCTATGCTATTTAGCGCTGGTATGGGTATTGGTTTAGTTTTCTGGGGCGTTGCCGAACCATTAAACCATTTGTACGCACCTCCGTTTGGAGAAGGTGCAACTGAGGAAAGTGCGCGTCTTGCATTACGTTTCTCATTTTTCCATTGGGGATTACATCCGTGGGGACTATATGCATTTGTAGCGCTGTGTATTGCTTACTTTACTTTTAGAAAAGGAAAAGCAAGTACGATTAGTGCGACAGTAGGTCCGTTATTCAAGGGCGGGGAACATGGACGTATTGCTCATTCATTTGATGTGTTAGCTGTTTTCGCAACTGTGTTTGGTGTTGCGACATCATTAGGTCTTGGTGCGAAACAAATTGCAGGTGGTGTTAGTTATTTAACATCTATCCCGAATTCATTGCCGACTCAGTTAGTTATTATTGCAATCGTAACCGTTCTTTTCATGTTATCTGCGCAAACAGGTCTTGATAAAGGAATTAAATATTTAAGTAATGCGAATATTATTTTGGCGTTTGCACTTATGATTATTGTATTATTTGCAGGTCCAACAAACTTTATTATGAATTACTTCACTTCAACAATCGGTTCTTATATTCAGGAATTGCCAAGCATGAGCTTCCGTTTAAGTCCATTAGATGAAGGCGGAAATCAATGGATTCAGTCATGGACAATTTTCTATTGGGCATGGTGGATTGCATGGTCACCATTCGTAGGTACGTTTATTGCACGTGTTTCACGAGGACGTACCATTCGTGAGTTTGTTATCGGTGTGTTACTCGTACCGACCGTAATTGGTGCACTTTGGTTCTCTGTTTTCGGCGGGACTGGTATTCATATGGAGCTGTTTGGTGATGCTCATATCTTCGACAAAGTGAAAGAGATGGGAACAGAAGTAGGGTTATTCGCTATGTTCGATCAGATGGGAAGCTTTGGATCAGCTTTATCGGTATTAGGTATTCTACTTATTGCAACATTCTTTATTACATCTGCAGACTCTGCGACATTCGTTTTAGGGATGTTAACGACACATGGTAGTTTAAATCCACCAAACCGCATTAAAATGGTTTGGGGTATCGTTTTAGCATCGATAGCTTCTACCTTATTATATGTTGGTGGATTAGAAGCACTGCAAACGGCAGCTATTATTGCGGCATTCCCATTCGTCTTCGTTATTTTCTTTATGATGGCAGCATTATTTAAAGAGTTACAAAAAGAGGGGCGTATGAAGCGTCATTAATAATAGAAGGAAAAAGGGCTGATTATGTATCAGCTCTTTTTTATATAGAAGGAATTTTAAACACAAGTAAGGGAAATAAAATACTTTACTATATAAGTAGTATGCCTTTTATATAAAGGAAAATCGATACGTTTCGACAAATTACGATATTTTGTAAATTCTATTCGTATTTTTGACAAAAAATTGTCGGAAATGTGTTGTCACGTTTATGTATATGTGCTATATTATTTCCTGTAAGCGATTTCAAATAGTTTTAAAGCGCATTCAAGGGGGACATCTAGAATAATGAAACGTTACGAAAGAAAGTGGAAGCATATTTGTTTGAAACGTGTGGCACATCGTAGTGTCCAAGAAAACACGGAACCTAAGACTGAAACGCGCAACGAACAGCAAGAGAAGCAATTGGTTCTACAAAAATAGCAATCACTTTTTCGTATATAAATGAAGGTCGATCGTTCGTTGGGGGATGGACGTGAAATTACTTTCAGCTAAGGGGTATTGTCTGATATATATAATTTATACGGCAATAAATCAGCACAGAGCATACGGCGCTCTGTGCTGATTTTTATTTACAAAATAAAAATCAGTGGGAGAACTCCCACTGATTAAAGTTTTACTTTTCTTTTTTGAATCGAACTGTTTTATCCCAGCCAATGACTTGTTTCTTGCTCTTTGCACGTAAGTATAAAATTAAGCTGCGAATGAATAAGTACGTAAAGAGCTGTGCGTACGTAAAGTACATGATAACACTAATAAAAATATTAGTTGGTGTAAAGGTTCGTTCCACACTCTGGGCACTGAATAATTGAGAAACATATGTAATATATGCGACATACCACATAAATAGTAGCGGAATGCTATATTGAATTTGGAATATCCCGAGTAACCCAATTACAAACCAAACGTTCGAGATGATTAAGAATAGCCAAAATACAACATACACTAAAACTTGTTGTAAGGAATGGACGAGAAGTTTTCCTTTAAAGAAACTTAAGGAAGAAAACATTTTTTCTAAAATGTACAAGTTCCCTTGGAGCCAACGTGTACGCTGCTTAATAAGGATTTTTAAATGCTCAGGTTCTTGTTCCCATGTAATTGATTCTGGAACGATTGGTAAGAGATAGCCTTTTTGTGTAATTCGTAATGTTAATTCAGCGTCTTCTGCAATTGCATACGGATCATAACCGCCAAGTTCTTCTAATGCAGAGCGACGAAGAAGCATATTTGTTCCTGTTAGTGAACCTGTTTGGAATAGTAACCAGCGTCCTGATTGCATAAGGAGCTGGAAGATTTGAAATTCTAATGAAATCATTCGTGTTAGCCAGTTTCTGTTTTCATTTACAGTACGAACGTGACCAACAGCTCCAACAGCATCCTCGGTTGTTTCAGCGTGTTCTACAAGCATTCGCAGTGCATGTGGTTCAGGCTGGTTATCTGCATCATACACACAGAAGTATTCACCATCTGAAATACTAAGACCATAGTTTAATACACGCGATTTCCCTTTTGGTTCACCCGCCGGAACACGAATGTGACGAATATGAGCATAAGCTTTGTCAAAATCGTCACCAATTTCAGGTGTCTCATCTTGAGAGTTATCGTTTAATAAATAAACAGTTAGTTTACCTGGATATTCAATCTTTGCCATCGCCTCTAAAGTATCTTTAATAACGACCCCTTCATTGTGGGCTGGTATTAAAATGTCGACGCTTGGATAATGTTCTAGCGTACGATCTTTTCGTTTACTATTTCGGTGAACTAAACCTGCGAGTGTTAAGAAAGAATAGTAAACAAGTAAGGCAGAGAATAGAAAGGCTGTAAAGATAAGTATATACTTAATCGAAAATGTGATACTAATCCAAAAAACGAGTACGCAAAACAGAAGGAATAAAAGCAGTATAACGAGTGTCATCATAATAACGTCTTTCCTTTGTTCCCAATTTGCTCGCGTGAAATTTGTATATCTTGGATCGCTTCAGCAGCAAGCCATTGCTCCATTTTTGGCTTTAGACGGTTCATTACAATGTCAGCACCGGCTTCATTTGTGTTTTGTAATAAAATAACTAGCTTATTATTATCGTATTCAGCAGCAAGATCAAAGTCATCTCTTATCGTTTCAACTAATAATGAAGCTACACGGTTCATAACACTTTCCTTTGTATATTTACTAAAGGAATTGAAATCAAAGTAAATAATAACACCTGTTTCATTACGACGATTCATTGCAGTGATTAATAATGCTTGTCGTCTTTCGAATTCTTGTCTTGTTAATAATTTTGATTCTCCAATGTATTGTTCTAATATTCTCACACGTTCGGTTAATTCTTTATTTTCATGAATAACCTTCTTTAATAAATGAGTGGAGATATATACGATGAAGAAGTTTGCTGCCATTAGGAAGTGAGTAATAATGTATTCCCATTGTTCTGATGTACTCCATAAGTAAAGCCATGCTTGGTAGAACAGATAGAATACCGAAGTAATGGTTCCTAATATAAAAAGAACAAATGCGGTTTTATCAGTTAATAATAGAAATAGTACATTAACAATTACATATATAATTGTAAAAATGAGAGCATGCTCATATTGCGTTACATGTACAGTTGTAAAATAAAATAAAATTTGTAAAATCCACATAGAGAGGACTTTATAGAAGTTATTTTTCACAAAACTTTCCTCCTTAAAGGTAATTCATGCAAGGATACTTGTAGTATGCGCAATTATTAAGAAATAGACCGGATGACTAGGTTATTTTGGAGAGCAACAACAAGTAGTATCTCTCTTTTGCAAGAAAAAATAAACAGACTTACTAATTATTGTATCATAATGTTCTTATATTTAAGCATAAAGTATTTAATATATGCCAAAAAAATATACAACATATAATAAAAAGCCCCCTCTTTAGAAAGAGGAGACTTTGCGTCATTTTATAGGAACATCATACCTGCAACTGCTGCATTTAAGAAGTTTGCTAATGTACCAGCGATAACTGCTTTAATCCCTAACTGTGCAATTTGTTTACGGCGAGTAGGAGCTAACGTTCCTGTTACACCTAATTGAATTGCGATAGAAGAGAAGTTTGCGAATCCACAGATTGCGAATGTTAAAATTAAATTTGTTTTTGCAGAGAACTCTGCCATGTGTGGTCCTAAGTTTGCGTATGCAACGAATTCGTTGATTGCAAGTTTTTGACCGATAAAGCTTGCTGCTTGTATAGCTTCACCAGGAGAAACACCGATTAAGATTGCAAATGGTGATAGTAAGTAGCCGAAGATTAAATCAAGGCTCAGTTTAATATCGAACCAAGAACCAACCCATCCTAATAAGCCATTTAATAAAGCGATTAATGCGATGAAAGCCATTAACATTGCTGCTACGTTAATAACAAGTTGCATACCTTCAGATGCACCACGTGCCGCTGCGTCAATAACGTTTGCATCTTCACGTTCTGTAGAAAGTTCAACGTTATTATCTACTTTTTCTGTTTCTGGCATAATTAATTTCGCAATTAATAAACTTGATGGAGCTGCCATAATTGCCGCTGCTAATAAGTGTTCTAACGGAATACCCATTGCTGCATAGCCGACAAGAACTGATCCGGCAACAGCTGTCATACCGCTTACCATAATAGTGAAGAATTCACTATTTGTTAAACGTGCTAAGTAAGGTTTAATTAAGATTGGAGCTTCAGTTTGTCCTAAAAATACAGTTGTTACTGAGTTTAAACTTTCTGCTTTAGAAGTTCCAAGAAGTTTACTTAATGCGCCACCAACGACACTAACAAATCTCTGCATAATACCGAAATGATATAAGATTGCAACTAATGAACTAATAAATACGATTGGAAGTAGTGCTTGAATGAAGAAAACAAATCCCCAAGGGCCTTTTGCGTTGACTAAATCCCCAGCAACGAACTTAATTCCCTCGTAAGAAAAATTAATTAATCCTTGAACGCCATCTGCAGCGTATTTTAAACCTGCTTTTCCGGCATCCCATCGTAATACGATAAATGAAAATGACATTTGTAATGCTAGCGCGATTAAAATTGTGCGCCAATTAATAGCTTTGCGGTTGGAAGATAGTAAGAAAGCAATTGCTAATACTCCAATCACGCCGCCAATTCCCCATAAAAGATTCATGCAGTGTATGCTCCTTCCTCATAGTAAAAAAAGTGTATAAACCAGTTGTCTATACGTTTACGAATATAACATCTTAAGTAACTTATCATAATGGACATCGGAGGTCAAACGTCTAACGAAAAGTTTAAATAAAAAGAAAATTCTTTAAAAAAACACATATAAAATGATTAAACATGAAATAGGTTATGTTTTTTATGTAAAAATATACATTATGATAACGTTATGGAGTGTTTTTGTAGAATATAGTGTATGAAATAGGGAAATAGATACATTATTTTTTCGGGGATATAGGTGACATATATTAAAAAGAGCCTTCTAGTAATCTAGAAGGCTCTAAAAATATAACTTAAGGTGCTTTCGTGTATCCTAAGAAATGGCTCTTCCAATAAGAGTTACTTAATGAAGCGATTGCTACACCTTTATCTCCGGCTTGGATAAATGATCCGCCTCCAAGGTAAATACCCATATGAGAAGGACCTGCTTTATAAGTATCTTTGAAATAAATTAAGTCACCTGGTTGTGGACTTGAAGTTTGTGGTAGGCTACTCCAATATCCTGCAACACTTTGACGACTAATGTTATGACCAAATTTCTTAAATACGTGGTAGATGTAACCACTGCAGTCAACACCAGTAGCAGAAGTACCGCCCCAAACGTACGGTACGCCTTGCATTCCTTTTGCATATGCAAGTATGGAAGAACTGTCGCCGCTATTATTACCTGTATTGTTATTGTTATTGTTATTATTGTTATTTTGGTTGTTGTTAGGCTTATTATCTACTGCGCCACCAACTGGTGTTTTAGAAAGGTAACGTGTTCCGATGTAACCAGTTTGACCGTTGTAGTTAATTTTGCTCCATCCAGAGTTTTCAGAGATTACTTGAACCTTCTGTCCTTGTGGAAGTGCCCCTATGATTCTATAATTTGTACCTTCGCCGCTACGTACGTTTAAGGCAGAAGCATTAATGTAGTAGTTGCCAATTGCACCTTGATCAGGTTGTTTTGGCTGTTCAGGAGTAGCAGTGCCACCTTTAACGAATTTTACAAACTCGCTACTAACGAAACCTGTTTTTCCTTGATAGTTTACTTTAAACCAACCGTTTTCAGATCCAACTACGTTTAATGTAGTCCCATTTAACACGCCACCAATTACACTATGGTAAGCAGCAGGGCCTGTACGAACGCGTAGAGATGTTGCGTTAACAACGTAAGTACCACCAGTTTGAACGGTGACATTATTATTTTGTTCTTGTTTGTTACCTTGTGTAACGTTGTCGCTAGAACCGCCTTTTGTTACGTAGTCTTTGCTTACGTAAGCAGCTTGTCCAGCGTAATTGATTTTGAACCAATCTTGAACTTCGCCAACAACTTGTACGACTTGTCCTTTTGTAACAGAACCTACAGTTGTGTGAGAAGTGCTAGGACCTGTACGAACACGAAGGGAAGATACATTTACTGTATAGTTTCCGCTTGCTGGTTTTACAGATTCTTGGTTGTTATTATTCGTATTGTTGTTTGAAGAACCTGCATTAGAAGAAACACCAGATACGAATTCGCCACTTACATAGCCAACTTGTCCATTATGGTTGATTTTCACCCAACCATTTTCTTGACCAATTACGTTTAATGCTTGTCCTTCATATACACGTCCTGAAACAGAACTAGAAGTGTTAGGAGCGGTACGTACACGTAATACATCAGCAGTAACTTTATTGTTTCCACCTGTTGTACTTACATTGGAATTGCTTGCACCATTTTTTGATACAAATTCACCGCTAACAAAGCCTGTTTTTCCATTAATGTTAATTTTGAACCAACCATTTTCTTCGCCAATCACGTTTAGTGATTGACCGTTATAAACGCGAGAGATGATGTCGTGAGAAGTACTTGATCCTGCACGAACATGTAATACGCTAGCGTTTACCGTATAAGATGAGCTGTTTGATGCAGAAGCTTGGACAGTTGTAGCAGCTTTTTGTGTATTTTGTTCAGGGGCAGCTTGAACACTATCAAGTGTAGGTGCTGCTCCTCCTGCTACAGACACTGCCGCAAGACCGGCAAGGTATTTTTTCATAATTTGTCGATTCCTTTCTGTCTGTAATGTAGTTAAGAAATATTTACCAACTGTTAAAAATTCTAAAGAGCATGTCGATTACTGTCAAGACTTATGCGGGAATCTGAATATGACAAAAAGATTACAAGAAAAAATCAAGGCATAAATTACACCTTGATTTCCATTTAAATGCATATATTGAATGTAGAAAGGTTAGAAATTATTCGTGTTTAAGAAGATGACATATTGGATTGTAACAAGCTTTGAGAAAAGGATCTTTGCAACATTTTTGTGATAGGGCCAACTTGACCATCTTGGATGGCAGTTCCATCAAGGTGAGTCATCGGCAAAATTTCAATCGTCGTTCCTGTAAAGAAACATTCATCCGCTTGATAAACATCGCGAATGCTAAACAGTTCTTCTTTTACCGGAATGCGAAGGGTTTTCGCTAAAGAAAGGACATACTGACGAATGATGCCATTTAAAATAAGGTGATTGGCTGGATGTGTGTAGAGAGTTCCGTTTTTTATGAGAAAGAAATTAGAATAGCTTCCCTCAGTTACAGTACCATTTCGTACGAAAAGAGCCTCTTTACAACCTTTACGTTCAGCTTTCGTAGCGGCTAATACATTGGGTAATAAATTTAATGATTTGATATCACAGCGTAGCCAGCGCGTATCTGGTTCTGATATAGCACGTACACCATATTCAATCCATAACGCTGGTCTTTCTTTCTTCGTAATATAGGCATAGATTGTAGGAGGGACGTCATATGAGAATGTGTGGGTACGAGCTTGTACACCACGAGATACTTGTAAATAAATCGTTCCATCTTCGTAGAAATTATTATTTTCAATTAGTTTGTAAAGTAGGATAATAAGTTCTGCTTTTGAGAAAGGGAGTGATAATTCTATTTCTTCCATGGAGCGATATAATCTTGTGATATGCGGATCTAATAAGTGAAAGTTTCCTTTATATAGGCGAATAACTTCGTAGACACCATCTCCAAACTGCAAGCCTCTTTCTTCAAGTTCTATGTACGCGCGATGTTTTGTTGTATCAATAACTGCATCATTCCATAGTACAAATCTTTCATATGCCAATTTCCGTCCCATCCTTTCGTAAGTGCATAAGTAAAGTGAAGCTTTCATTCGGAATAAAAATCACTATAGTAATTTCTATGTGAGTACTTCTTTACATATGACGTATATGTATTTGTAAATGGTAGAGAAGTAGTAGTGATTTACCCCGCTATTTGTGGGCAGTAAAACTCCTGCTAAAAATTCGGCTGGAGCAAAGAAGTGAAGTCGGCGAATTACGGCCCGTAAATGCCCGATTGGTGAGGGCTGATTAAAGTTTCACTTTTACAGCATTTTGTATATACAAATTCGAAAATGAGAAATAAGAATCCTGCTTTTGAATAAAAAAAAGCAACATTCTTATGGAATGCTGCACAAGGAGGGTAGCTATCTTTCATAGGGACATCGTCTTATTGAATGTTTTGTGTATGGAAACAAAACATGTTGAAAGACAATTATAAGAAAGTAGAAATAAACGATTCACATATTTCTTTAAGGGATCTTATTACAGATGAGAGATAAGAAATATATAGAACCTCGCTTACATATTTTATTATAGGGATGTTTCATTAATCCTATGTGAATATTTGGTAAAGGTTATGTAATGTTAAAGTTAATGAATATAAGTGATTGTATGGAGAAATATAAAAAAAAGAGGCTGAGATTACTCAGCGCTCTTCTTTTCTTCTTTAATAGCTGTCTTTACTTCACCAGTTTTGGTCTTATTACTTTCAGAGAAGCGAAGTAAGTCACCTTCAATGATTTTGTCAGACATGTTCAATTCATTTTGGGCACGATCAATGAGTGGTTGAGATTCTTCTTTTGGTAATTGTACAACTTCGCTAGTAGTACGGTCGTAGAATGTACTGTTCGTGTACATGTACTTATCTGTAATGAAGCTACCGTCACGAAGAACAACGAATCCTTTATTATCAGGTGAGAATACATCATGACCAAATTGAACTTGATTCGTAGAATCTACACCAAGTAAGTTTAGAATTGTTGGTTTAATGTCAATTTCACCAGTTGGTTTTGAAATTGTTTTACCTTCTTTTTGACCTGGAACGTGAATAAACATCGGTGTTTTTTGTAAGTTCATATGGTCAAATGCAGTGATTTCTTCTTTTCCTAAGAACTGTGCCATTGCACGGTTATGGTTTTCAGAAATACCGTAGTGATCACCGTAGAATACGATAACTGAGTTGTCGTAAATACCTTCTGCTTTTAGACGTTCAATAAAGTGTTTCATTGCTTCGTCTAAATAGCGAGCAGTTACCATGTAACGATCAAATACGCCATCACCAGAATTGTATTCATCGATTAATTTCGTGCTGTCATCATAAGTGAATGGGTAATGGTTTGTTAAAGTAAGGAAGCGAGTATAGAACGGTTGCTTCACTTCTTTTAACATATCGATAGATTGATCGAAGTATTCGATATCTTTTAATCCCCAATTCAATTTCGTTTCTGGCGTAATCTTGTAGTCAAGCTCGTTGTAGTAACGATCATAACCAAGTGCCGGATACATAATGTTACGGTTCCAGAATGTTGCGTTGTTCGCGTGGAATACTGATGTATGGTATCCTTGCTCACGTAAAATTTCTGGAGTTGCTGTATATTCGTTATTACCGTGTGTGAAGAATACAGCACCACGGTCTAGTGGATACATTGAAGTATCTACTAAGAATTCAGCATCAGATGTTTTTCCTTGCCCAGTTTGATGGAAGAAGTTATCAAAGTAATAACTTTCTTTCGTAAATTGGTTTAAGAATGGTGTAACTTCTTGTCCGTTAACTGTTGCACCAATTAAGAATGTTTGTAATGACTCAAGAGAGACAACAATTACGTTTTTCCCTTTTGCCGTACCAAACATATTTGGATCTGGTTTGCTTTGCGTTGTTTTTACGTAGTTCTCTGTTTCCTGTAATTTACTACCATCAGCAAAAGCTTTTTGTGAACTTGATTTTGCTTGTAAGCCAAGATCATACACTTGGTGTACATATAAACCTAAGTTTTTAACAAGCATAACGCGGTCGAATGAACGTGTTAATAGTTCAGGACGCTCAGCTTCTGCAAGTCCTAAGTTTGCGAAGAAAATAGCAACTGTTGACACGAAGTATAGGGAACGCATTGGGCGTGCTACACGTTCTGTCGGTGCAAAATTCTTCATCTTCTTCAATAAAATGAAGAATACAATAATATCAGCAAATGCAAGGATAATTTTGTAGTTAAACAATTCTTTCACACTAGAACCTAAACTTCCAAAGTTAGATGTTTGTCCTAGTACTGGTAAAGTAACGAAGTCATTGTAGAATCCGTAGAACATTACGTTACCAACAAGAACGATTGTTAAAACAAAATTAATTCCAAGTGCTATATAGTTACGTTTTTTCCCTTTTGCAAATAATGCAAGACCAACAAGCAGTAATGATGCTGCTAATGGGCTAAGGAATAAAATGAATTCTTGCATGAAAGATTCAAGTTTTAAATCGAAGCTTGTGCGTGTAATTAGGTATGTCTTCAGCCATAAAGCTAAAGCTACGAATACAGTGAAACGCACATTGTGAAATTGTGATTTCAAGGTTTCTTTCATTCATTTCCACCCTTTCTCTATCAGGCTTGGTCGATTTTGGAGCGAAAAATGCTAAAATAAAAAATACATAGTTTTCTTGGCCATAATTAGAGGTTCTATATTCACCCATATACGACTATAACTATGCATACCCTTTTGGTTTCTTGTGTTGCTCATAAGCATAACGTCATTTCTGTATTATACAACAAAATTCATTTCTGAGAAACACTATAACATTTTACATTTTTTGTATGAGATTTGTCACTACCAGAGAAAACTTTAACATTCGTTTATATGTCCGTCAACTAGAAAATATAACAAAGGTAGAGCAGAATGTTAAGTGAAAGTGAAAATTTTCTTTGTTGAGAAATAAGAAATGACGATGGGTAAGTGGTTATCTAGAAACCTATTATATGAAGGGAAGTACGTAAAAATTAACGAACACTTGTTCTTTTTTAGTTTATTTGTTACAATGAAAGTTCATTGATAGATTATGTGTAATTTTGATGAACTTTTACTGATAACATATTGTAGCTTATTTCTTTAAAAAAATAGGGAGGCTTTCACATGGAACAAAAATTTTCAGTTGAAGCGTTTTGGAAGAAAGTAAAACATGTTGCAAAGCAAGCAGGGCAGTCGGTCATTTATGCTAGTTTATTATTGTTTTACGTTTTACAGAAACCGGATGTTCCAAAACGAGTGAAAATTATTGTAATTGGAGCACTTGCTTATTTTATTGCACCGATTGATGCGATTCCGGATTTCGTTGCTGGAATTGGTTATACGGATGATTTAGGGGCGTTACTGGCTGCGCTATTACAAGCGTCAATATACGTCAATGAAGATGTGAAAGATAAGGCACGAGTGAAGTTGGCAGAATGGTTTGGTTCGGATATAGACACATCCTTTATCGATCAGAAATTAGATCAATAGGTGAGAACTGTCATATGGTGACAGGGCGAACGTAAGCGAGGAAGTGCATTATGCCATCAGGAAGAACGCATACGAAAATAAACTTAATATCCCTTCCGGTTGTTTTGTTTATGCTCTTTTCGTATGGATTAACGAATTTGGATTTTTTATTAACTTTTGCAATTGGTTTTTTAGTAGGTACTACATTTTTAACGCCAGATTTAGATACGTATAGTAATGCCTATAATAAATGGGGATTCCTACGTATATTTTGGTATCCTTATAAGAAGGTAATGCCGCACCGCTCCTTCTTTACACATACAATTATACTTGGTGATGTGATTCGTATTGCATACATGTTAATTGTGTTTTCCCCGTTTTTATTCCTATTAAATGTAATCGCGCTTGATGGGAATTTAATAGAAATTGCGAAGGAACATGAGGTTGAAATTACAACGTTCGTAATGGGAATTGTTGTGGCAAGCACGCTTCACATTATAGCGGATAAAGTGAATACGCGCCGCAAGAAGATGATGAGAAAAAAGAAGAAACGCAGAAGATAAAAAAACCGTCCCAAAAGGTATTTTGGGACGGTTTTTTCTTATTAAAAGATTGTCGTATTGCCGATAAAATTTCATTTATTATGATGCGTGCTGTTTTAATCAAACGTTTGTTTAAACTTAAGCTTTCAGCACTTTAATACCTTTTACGATGTTCCAAATGAAGTAGTATAAGCTAATAATTCCGCAAATACATAAGACAATCATTGCTCCAATTCCAAGTGTTACATCTGGCTGGTCAGATCCGATACCCATAATTCCTAGAATAGTTACGCCGATGAATGTAGCGATACTTGGAATAATGTGTGTCCATAGAGCACGTTTTGCATGTGGTTTTGTTTCAGCATCGCCTACAATCCAAACGATAATAGGGAATAAGATAGGGGCAAATAGTACACTAAAGTATGATAAAGCAGCTAATATTTTGTTTCCATTCATATATATCACCTCATGAATAATGTCTGTTGTTATACTATTATTATGCAATAGTTTTGGCAAGCTTTCTATCGATGAACATTACAGGAACGTGACGATTTTGTAAGATTTCCTGTTAAATAATAAAATTTTCAAAAAAATCTTTTTAAATGAAAATTGTTATGGTAGAATTAATGAAAACGTTTTCTCAGGCGTTTTTTTATTTTAGGCTTAAAGGTATGATGACCTGATAGTCTATTGATGAGGTTATTCTATTTAAAAGGGGATTCTTTAGGGGGAGAGAACAATGAACACATGGACACAAGTTTATGATCCGTTCGGAAACATTTGGATTTCGGCAGCGGTCGCACTTATTCCGATTATCTTTTTTTTCTTAGCTTTAGCAGTTTTCCGCATGAAGGGGTATGTGGCAGGATTAATTACAGTCGTACTTACAATTTTAGTTGCGTTATTCGCTTATAAGATGCCGTTCACGATGGCGATGGCAGCGACGGGATATGGTTTCTTATACGGACTATGGCCAATTGCTTGGATTATCATTATGTCGGTATTTTTATATAAAATATCTGTGAAAACAGGTCAATTCGATGTGATTCGTGCATCTGTATTATCCATTACGAATGACCATCGTTTACTCGTTATTTTAATCGGTTTTTCATTTGGAGCATTTTTGGAAGGGGCAGCAGGATTTGGTGCACCAGTAGCGATTACCGCAGCGCTTCTTGCAGGTCTTGGGTTAAATCCTTTATATGCAGCGGGTCTGTGTTTAATCGCAAATACGGCACCAGTAGCGTTCGGAGCGATGGGAATTCCGATTACAGTTGCTGGACAAGTAACAGGTATTGATCCGCATAAAATTGGACAAATGGCTGGGCATCAATTACCGTTCTTATCATTATTTGTTCCGTTCTTTATCGTATTTTTAATGGATGGATTTAAAGGAGTAAGACAAACATGGCCGGCTCTATTTGTAGCAGGTAGCTCATTTGCAATTACGCAGTTCATTACAGCGACGTTCTTAGGGCCAGAACTTCCGGATATTACGTCAGCACTTGTAAGTTTAGTGAGTTTATCGCTATTCTTAAAAGTTTGGCAGCCGAAAGAAATCTATCAGTCTAAAGAAGCAAATAGTGAAGTAGCAGCAACAGCGATATCTATGCCGAAACTAACGGTAGGAAAAGTCGTAAAAGCATGGTCTCCATTCATTATTTTAACTGTGATGGTAGTCATTTGGAGCCAAAGTTTCTTTAAAGCGTTATTTGCTCCAGGTGGCGCATTGGAAAGCCTTGTGCTTAAGTTTGAAGTTCCAGGCTTACACAATTTAGTAATGAAAGCAGAGCCAATTGTAAATAAACCGACGCCTTATGAAGCAATCCTGAAATTAGATATTTTATCAGCGACGGGAACAGCAATTTTAATTGCTTGTATCATTTCTATCTTTATTTTGAAAATGAGTGCAAAAGATGCAGTAGTAACATTTAAAGAAACGTTACATGAGCTTAAGATGCCAATTCTATCTATCGGATTCGTATTAGGATTCGCGTTTATCGCAAACTATTCTGGTCTATCTTCTACATTAGCATTAGCACTTGCAGGAACTGGCGGACTATTCCCGTTCTTCTCACCATTCCTAGGGTGGATCGGTGTATTTTTAACAGGATCCGATACGTCAGCGAATGCACTGTTCTCGAATTTACAAGCGATTACAGCGCAGCAAGTCGGTGTATCTGAAGTACTTCTCGTTGCAGCAAATACAACGGGCGGTGTAACAGGAAAAATGATTTCTCCGCAATCGATTGCGATTGCTTGTGCGGCAGTTGGACTTGCTGGAAAAGAATCAGATTTATTCCGCTTTACAGTGAAGCATAGTTTATTCTTCGTAATTATTGTTGGTATTATGACGTATGTACAGGCATATTATTTAACGTGGATGATTCCATAAACAACAAAAGAAATAAACTTTGCATTTTTCAGATTATCGTGTATGATGGGAAAGTATTGAAAATTAAATCAGTGATAAACTAGGGGTGCCTAACGTATGCGTAGGCTGAGAGAGAAGCGTGTGAACTTCTTAACCCTTTGGACCTGATCTGGCTCGTACCAGCGTAGGGAAGTTAACGGCTTTACATAATGATGTCTTTATGAGCCAGGTCCTTATTTTTTTATGGACCTGGCTCTTTTTATTTTGGCATACGCTGGCCATATCTCGTCCTTGTCACGTACAGGGAGGCAACAAAGGTTATGAAACAGTCTGTTTCATCTGAGCAAATTGAATTGAAATCGAGTTTACCAGGAAGTAAGAAAGTTTATGTTGATGGACCACGCGCGGGTATGAAAGTGCCGATGCGCGAGATTGAACAAAGCGAAACGAATGGTATTCCGAATCCGCCAATTCGTGTATATGATACGAGCGGTCCTTATACAGATCCTGCGCATAAAGTGGAGCTGGAAAAGGGGTTGCAGGCGCCGCGCCACTCTTGGATCCTGGAGCGCGGAGATGTAGAAGCATACGAAGGGCGCGAAGTGAAACCAGAGGATGACGGTGTGAAAGTGGCTTCGAAACATACACCTGTTTTTCCGCAAATGGATCGCCAGCCGCTTAGAGCGAAGCAAGGGGCAAACGTTACGCAAATGCATTATGCGCGTAATGGCATCATTACATCTGAGATGGAATATGTTGCGATTCGTGAAGGAGTAGAGCCTGAGTTTGTTCGTAAGGAAATCGCGGAAGGTCGTGCCATTTTACCAGCGAATATTAACCATCCGGAAGCAGAACCGATGATTATCGGCCGTAACTTTCACGTGAAGGTCAATGCAAATATCGGAAACTCTGCTGTATCTTCTTCAATTGCAGAAGAAGTAGAGAAGATGACGTGGGCAACGCGTTGGGGTGCGGATACGATTATGGATTTATCTACAGGTAAAAATATTCATACGACGCGTGAGTGGATTATTCGTAACGCGCCTGTACCAGTTGGAACTGTACCGATTTATCAAGCGCTGGAAAAAGTAAATGGAATTGCAGAAGATTTAACGTGGGAAGTGTATCGTGATACGTTAATTGAGCAGGCGGAGCAAGGTGTGGATTACTTTACGATTCACGCGGGCGTATTACTTCGTTACATTCCGATTACTGCAAAGCGTACGACAGGTATCGTTTCGCGTGGTGGTTCAATTATGGCACAGTGGTGTTTATTCCATCATAAAGAAAACTTCTTATACACTCATTTTGAAGAGATATGTGAAATTATGAAGCAGTACGACGTTTCGTTCTCTCTTGGAGATGGATTACGTCCAGGTTCGATTGCAGATGCAAATGACGAAGCACAGTTTTCTGAGCTTGAAACACTTGGTGAATTAACGAAGATTGCTTGGAAACATGATGTGCAAGTGATGATTGAAGGACCTGGGCATGTACCGATGCATTTAATTAAAGAGAATATGGAGAAAGAGCTTGATATTTGTCAGGGCGCGCCGTTCTATACACTTGGGCCGTTAACAACAGATATTGCACCAGGTTATGACCATATTACATCGGCAATTGGAGCGGCGATGATTGGCTGGTTTGGCACGGCGATGCTTTGTTATGTAACACCGAAAGAACATTTAGGTTTACCGAATAAAGATGATGTTCGCACGGGGGTTATTACGTACAAAATTGCTGCACATGCAGCTGATCTTGCGAAAGGGCACAAAACGGCTCATCAGCGTGATGATGCACTTTCAAAAGCTCGCTTTGAATTCCGTTGGCGCGATCAATTTAATTTATCTTTAGACCCTGAACGTGCGATGGAATATCACGATGAAACATTGCCAGCAGAAGGCGCGAAAACGGCTCATTTCTGTTCAATGTGTGGACCGAAGTTTTGTAGTATGAGAATTTCACATGATATTCGTGAATATGCGAAAGACAATGATTTAGAAA
This sequence comes from Bacillus sp. AY18-3, assembly GCF_008042305.1. Taxonomy (NCBI): domain Bacteria; kingdom Bacillati; phylum Bacillota; class Bacilli; order Caryophanales; family Bacillaceae; genus Bacillus; species Bacillus sp. AY18-3. The sequence continues at coordinate 133,017 of NZ_QKQR01000009.1, forward strand.
CGACAGAAGCAATTGAAAAAGGGATGAAAGAGAAAGCGAAAGAATTTAAAGACACTGGTAGTCAATTATACCAATAATACGTTACACCTCTTTACTTGATTGATCACACTGTAGTACCTAACTTAAATATAGAAGAAGCCCCCTTTGCTAAGACGGTAGCAAAGGGGGCTTCTGTTGTTTATCCCACTTTAATGGGCAGTAAGACCCCCACCTCAAAATTCAGTGAAAGCAAAGAATTTAGGGGGGATCAACTGCCCATAAAAGTCCGATTGGTTCAACTAATAATCAGTGGGGGATGAAGAAAACCCCCACTGATTAAAGTTTCACTTTATAAGGCGAAGAAGAGGTGTACCCAGTAGTATAAGAGGAATAATGTGACGACTGTTGTGAGAGGAATAACGATAAGAGATACACTTAAATAGTCTTTCCATTTTACTTTAATTTTGTTTTGTTTCAGGATATACATCCAAATAAGGGAAGCTAACGTACCGATTGGTAATAATAGTGAACCGATGTCACTACCAATAATGTTTGCCAGGTAGATAGTTTTTAATGTGACTGGGTCTAGTCCCATTTCTGTTAATGTGATTGTACCAATCATAAGTGCAGGATGGTTATTGAAGACGTTAGAGAGGAGAGAAACGAGTCCGCCCATTGCAAAGCTAGCATAGAGTAGATGTTGACTTACAACTGGTTCAAGCCAATTTACAAGCGCCGTTGTTAATCCTGCGTTGTGAAGCCCGTAAATAATTACATACATAGAGAATGCGAAAATTAAAATGTGCCACGGTGTCTTTCTCAAAATGTCGACAGGGTTTGTTCGTAAGTAGTACCATCTCCAGATGAGAAGAACGAGTGAACCGAGTACGGCAACAATTTCGATTGGAATCGATAAGAAGGATGCAACGAATAGAAGACAGCGCATAAGAAAGACGAAACCTAATACTTTTAACATGAATTTTGTACGTTTTTGCTTCGTATTAACAGAATTTGTTCCTTTAAGTGGATGGAAGTTTTTTGTGAAGAAAATCTCTTCAATGTCATAAGAAGAAACAGGTAATTTTTTCGGAAGTTTTTTCTTTAACACTGTATACATGAGCCATGACATAAATAATAAACCTAGTGTTGCAGGTACAAACATCATAGCAGTATGCATGTAAAGAGTCATATTAACGATATTTAATGCGATTAAGTTTACGATATTACTTACACCAATTGGTGCACTAGATGCAGTAGCGATTAAAGCACCACTTAATAAATAAGGAATTTGTTGATGTGGTTTTAATTGAAGGTTTTTTAGAAGAAGAATTAAAATTGGAGTTGTAATTAAAATACTACCGTCGTTATTAAATAAAAGAGTCATAAGAAAACATAATAATTGAATATACCAGTATAGACGGCGACCAGATCCTTTTGCTAAATTTGCAAGTTTCGCTGCGGACCAGTGGAAGAAGCCGAAGCTTTCTAATATAACCGCCATAACGATGGTCGCTAATATTGTTATAGAGGCACCGCCAATTTTACTAATAATATCTATGACGTCTGGTCTTGATACAAGTCCAGTAATCAAGATAATGCCAGCGCCAATTGCTGCCGGCCAAGCCTCATTTAAGCCACGGGGTCGCCAAAAGATAACAATCATCGTTAAGAAGAATACAATAATAGTAATCCATATTTCAATGCTCATATTTTACCTACCTTTCTACTTTTCCTTAAACCAATGTAGCTTGTCTCAAGGTTTGTATTAGTAGTATATTCAGCGAAAAATAGGAAGAACTAGACATATAATGGAATAAAGTGAATATGTGTTTTTCAAGCGAAAGGACAAGTGTCACGAATAGTGAAATAACTATTGTGAGAGGAGTCTATAAATTAGGGGGGCAGTAAGATAGTAAATGAAATTTATATGGGCGATTATGGAGATATATTGGCGCAACTCAAAATATATCAGCGATTTTTAAAATATATCGACTTATCGACAAAAGATGACAAAAGGAGCCCATCCAAAATGCCTTTTGGAACAGACTCCCCCGAATATATTATTTTTCCTTCAAAAAAGTTCGATCCTTCAAGAATAAATTCCAGAAGAAAATAAATCCTGGTAGTAAAATTGCGATTCCAATTGCGTATAGGATAAGCAATGCATAGAATGTTTCTGTCGTTGTAAAACTTGTAAATACAGTTACATCAGGATAAATAATATAAGGTAAATGTGCGACACCGTAAGCGTAACTTGCAAATGCATATTGAGCGACGACCGCTAAAACGGCGATGCGAGGGTATCCTAGTGTGCCGTACTTCTTGTTTGTCCACCAAAGAGAAGAGTATCCGATAACGAATAAAACGATAGAAACTGTAAACCATGGGAATTGCTTTATTAGTCCTTGCATAAGCCAGTGTGTTTCCGGATCCATTACAACGAGGGCGATAATCGCCGTAACGAGTGTTGCAGGACCAAGGATGATGGCGTTTCTTCTATAAATTCTATACGAATCTTCTGAACCTTGCTCTCTCGCAAAATCAGCAAGAAAGAGAGAGGAGAGAAATAGTTCCGAAGTTAGCCCAAAGAGCATATAGCAGTAGATAACCGGGCTAGAAAGAAGTTTTCCATACAGGAGTACTTCTTTTCCTTCAGAGATTGTAATATAAGCCCCCTCTGTAACGGGTAAAACAGTAATTAATAAGGCTGGAATTAAGAGCCCAGTAATACCTGAAATCACCCGAAGGAGGAATTGATACTTTGGCAGAGAGTAAGCAAATACCATGAATGTACTGCGAATTGCAATGAGTATTAAAATTAACATAACTGGCACGAACATCACTGTCGCAAGGGTGAAAGCAGCTTTCGGAAAGAAACCGAGAAAAGCGACAACGACAAAAACGAGAAATGTATTTGTTACTTCCCAAGTTGGTGATAAGTATCGATTGGCAAGTTTGGCAGCAAGCGTTGGATGTTTTGCGTATACCATGCCCCAAAAACCTGCTCCAAAATCGATGGACCCTAATATACTGTACACGAAAATAAGAGCCCATAAGATGATGATTGCAATACTTTCCTCATGCACGAGAATCGCCTCCTTCGTGATGTAAATCATTTGTAAGCGGATGTTTCTTAAAGAATGTCCGTAGTACAAAAACTGTTAAAATGCCGAGTCCAATATATAAAATGATGAATAGAATAAATAAAGGACCGACAAAATCAGCGCGTGTAGAAGCGTCGACTGTCCGTTGCATACCATAAATGGTCCACGGTTGACGACCACTACAGCTGAAAATCCACCCGAATTCAATACCGAGCATCATAATTGGTCCACATGCTGCAGCTCCCCAAAGAAGCCACTTCGGTAATTCTGCACCTTTTTTTCGGTAAACAAAGTACCAATATAAGAGGGCGATTGCTGCAACTGCAAAAGTAAAGGCAGCCGTGCCGACCATTAAGTTGAATAGTGTATGTGTGTAAAATGGTGGCCATGTTTCTTGTGGGAATTCCTTTAGTCCTTTTACGACGGTGCTAGGGTCGAGTCCCACTAGTAGGCTAAGCATGTTCGGAATTTCTAGTGCATAGTTTAGTTCAAGTGTGTTAGGGTCTACAACTCCGCCAATTGATAACGGTGCATGTGATGTCGTTTCAAATAAAGCTTCGGCAGATGCAAGTTTTTCAGGAGAATGCTTATGTAAGGCAATCGCCGATTCGTGTCCCGAAAGCCACATCGTAGCACCTGTAATAAATGTCACGACGAGTCCTAACAGTAGTCCCTTTTTATGATAAGCAATTTCACGTTTACTTAAGTTCTTCTTTAATAATTTAAATCCAGCGATAGAGGCAATGACGGCAGCTCCAGTTGTATAGGCTGTAATCACAACGTGGAATGCGCTTGTACCAAAACTCGGATTAAAGAAAGCTTTCCATGGATCAACGTTAAAAACTGATCCATCTGGCCCCATTGAAAAGCCTGCGGGTGTATTCATCCATGTATTTGCTGATGTAATAAGCACGGCAGATGCCGTGGCACCAATCATGACGAAGAATAGCGAGATTAATCTCATGAATGGAGGTAGTTTGTCAGCTGCATATACATAAATAGACATGAACAACGCCTCTAAAAAGAAGGCGAAAATCTCAATTTGAAAGGGAACAGAAATAACCTGCCCAACAATTTTGGCAAAACCAGGCCAAAGAAGTGAGATTTGCACACCAACAATTGTTCCAGTTGGAATTGCTACACCGAGAAGGATGGCAAAAGCCTTCGTCCATCTTTTCGCCATAATGGCGTAATCGGAATCTTTCTTCCAGTGATAGAGTATTTCACTTATAAAAATCATTAATGAAAGTCCGACACCAAGTGTTGCAAAGATAATGTGGAATGCTAATGAAGAACCAAAAAATGCTCTTGCTAATGTTACCGTATCCATATGTAAACTCCTCTTCTTTTTGCCATTATTTTCTGATTGAATTGGAAGATTTATTCAGAAAAACTACCAAAAATATATATGTATTTAAAAAGTGGATATGGTAATATAATGTTTGAATATTCTAAATAGAAAGAAGTTAATGTTTAATAATATTTTGTTTGTTTTTTAGTAAGGAATATTTTATAATCTTTTATGCGAACATAAGTTCTGTTTTTCGAGGTGAAGAAGTTTATGTGAAATGGAGAGGATGTTTTATGTATCCTGAAGTCATTAAAAAGATGGCATTTTCAAAAGAGCATAGAGATTTATTATTGAAGCTGTATAATAAAGAGATTACGCGTCGTGAATATGATCGACTTGTGGCATCGCTATATAGACCTTCTAAAGAGGCTTGTGAGGGATAGAGGCAAGGGAGACAATCTAATAGATTGTCTTTTTTAATTTTACGTATGTTCTGGTAAAATTAAGGCTAGCCTTATTAGGGAGGTGAAAAGATTGCGGAAACGTTTATATATAGGGATTGGAGTTATTCTCTTAATCGCTTTAGGTGGCATTGTATTTTGGTCAGCTATACAAGGAAACCGTACAGAACATTTTATTTTAAGACATATGGTGAATGAAAATGGGACGCTTGCCACATATCGTTTAGCGGATACAAAGGCAGGTACGGGTGAAGCGAAAGGCCGTGAAGCTTTATCGGAATCAGCAGGACTATGGCTACAATATACATTGGATAAAAACGATCAAGCGTTATTCGATGAACAAGTTAAGGTTATTCAAAATAGCTTTGTACATAAGGATCATATTGTTATATGGAAAATCTCTGAAAAGGGAGAAATGCAGTCAGCTACAAATGCACTTATAGATGATCTTCGTATTATAGAACAATTATATCGTGCTTATGAAATGTACAAGGAGGAGCGTTATAAAAACTTGGCAGATCAATTGAGTGACGCTGTAATTCGTTATAATAAGAAAGGTAATTATTACGTTGATTATTATGATGCAGATGCAGGGAAACAAAATAATTTTGCAACGACATCATACTTAAATCCACACGCATTCTCGTATATGAAAAAGTACGGCAAAGTTTCTGCGCAGCAATATCAGGAAGTCGTTCAATTTTTAGCGGAGTATCCAAGGCATGGCTGGGCATTCCCAAAAGAGTATAAAGAAGATGGTACATTTACGTACGATAAAGAAGTAAATCTTATTGACCAATCATACGTTGCATATCATCGAAGTTTAGGTGGTCTTTCATCAGCTGCTTATTTGGAATTTATCAAGAAGAAGTTCCAGGAGGATGGAAAGCTATACGGTCGTTACAATTTAGAAACGGGAAAACAAACTGTGAATTATGAATCACCAGCCGCATACGGACTAACGATCTTGTACGTACTACAAACAGGTGATACAAAGTTTGCAAAGGAATTATATGATCATATGGCCACATTCCGAAATGACAATATATTTAGTAGATATTACGGTGGATACGTAACAGGTGAAAATAATAATACGCATATTTTCGATAACGTATTGCCGCTTTTAGCGGAAATGGAATTGGAGAAGAGTAAGAAATAGAAGGTGCTATCCTCTGAAGGTAGCACCTTTTATTTTTTACTAAGTCGATATAATTTTACGTTCTAATATTGGAGAAGTAGTCAATTACGAATCTACGGAATTGCTGAGCGGTTTTTGATAAGTAGCGTTTCTTCGACCAACTCAATCCGATAGTCCGCTCGCAATTGGGTTCAATAATACGTAACTTATTTAATGCTAAAGTAGAGTTTTTTAATAAAGTTAAACTTGGGACAAAGGCGATGCCGAGACCTTGCTTAATAAGGTCGCTAATCACGGTTGGTTCATCTACTTCAAAAGCGATATGTGGAGTGAAGCCAGCTTCTTTACAAAATTCATCCGTTAAGTGCCGAAATCCGTAACCAGTGTTCATACTAATAAATGGTTCGTCTTTTACTTCATGCAGATGGATATTTTCGCGTCCTGATAAACGATGACCTGAAGGGACAACTAAGAAAATTTCTTCTGTAATAAGTGGTTCCCACATAATTTCCTCGCCTTCAATTGGCACAGAAGAAATGCAAAAGTCAATTTCTATATTATCTAGTTGTCGCTTCATAGAAGGAGTAGATGCGAGAAATTGTTGGAATCGAACGTTAGGATGTTCTAGTAAAAAAGAACCGAGTAGTTCTGGTAATATTCTCGGAATAGAAACGGCTAGTGTAATAGAGCTTTGGTGTAATTCAGCTAAATCTTTAATTTCTCGTTCGCCTTCACTTAATTCATGAAAAATGCGCTCTACGCGTTTTAAAAATACTTTTCCAAAAGAGTTTAATGTAATCTGTCGACCTTGGCGATCAAATAATAGGACGCCTAAGTCCTTTTCTAATCTAGCGATTGTTTTGCTAAGCGAAGGCTGTGCGATATGCAGTTCTTCAGCGGCTTTTGTCATATGTTCTAATCGTGCGACTGTCTGAAAGTATTTTAGTTGAAGAAGTTCCATTTTGACTCTCCTTTCTATAGACCAAAAGGAATGAATTGATAATTAAAGATGTATTATACAGTATGAAAATGGGCGTGTATAGTAAATCTGTTAAACCATTGTAATGGTGTTAAATTAGGAGAAGGAGTATGTTTCATGAAGGGAATTCAACTTATATTTAAAGATTGGAAAGCGATGTGGCATCATAAACATGGACGTATCGCTTTAATTTTTTTATTAATCGTTCCTTTAATTTATTCAGGATTCTTTTTAGTTGGATATTGGGATCCATATGGACGATTAGATAAATTACCTGTTGCAATTGTAAATTTAGATAAAGGTGCTGCGATGGATGAAAAAACAATTCATGCAGGAGAAGATTTTGTCAAAAATTTAAAAGAGAATAAGGAACTAGCTTTTCATTTCGTATCAGAAAAAAATGCTGATGAAGGGTTAAAAGAAGATAAGTATTATATGGTCGTTACGATTCCAGAGGATTTCTCTAAAAAGGTAAGTACACTTATGGATGAGAAACCAGAGCCAGCGCAGCTTCAGTACAAAGTAAATCCGGGTAAAAACTTTGTAGCAGCTCAAATTGGAACGACAGCTGTTGAAAATATGAAAACAAAAATTTCAAATAGTATTACGAAATCTTATACAGAAGGTGTCTTTTCAAAGTTTCAAGATTTGGCACAAGGATTGAGTGATGCAAGTAATGGTGCTGAGAAGCTGCATGAAGGAACGACAGATGCAAAAAATGGGGCGAATCAGCTTGCAGATGGTATTCATCGTTTAAGTGACGGGGCATCAAAAGTGAAAGAGGGAAGTGAAAAACTTGCTTCTAGCCAATCTGCCTTAAGTGACGGCGCAAATGAGCTGAGTGAAGGGGCAACCTCACTTCATAGTGGTATGGCGTTATTAGCTCAAGGTGAAAAAACTTTACAATCAGGGGTTAGTGAATTAAGTGCTGGTACAAATGAATGGGTGAACGGAAGTGAGAAACTTGCTGAAGGGCAAGCGAAAGCGGACAATGCAGCAAATAGTGTAAAACAACAATTAGAAGAGTACGTGAAAAGTCATCCAGAAGTGCAGCAAGATCCTGCTTTTCAAAAGATCATTGCTACTTCTAACGGATTAGCTAAAGCAGCAAACACTTTAAATAATAGCCAACAACAATTGACACAAGGTGCGAAGAAGCTTGCTGATGGTCAGAATAAGATTGAAGAAGGTATGAATACATTCGGAGTTAAGTTAAGCGAGGCTACTGCTGGCACGAAAAAGATAGCAGATGGTGCTGCGAATGTAGCTAATGGATTTACGAAGTGGGGAAATGGATTTACAACATTACAAGAAGGTGTAAATCACCTTGCGATTGGCGGAACAGAGCTGAATCATGGTGCTAATAAGTTAGCGGACGGACTTGTTAAACTTGACGATGGTGCGAAAGAACTTTCTACGAAATTAGGAGAGGGCGCAGAGAAGATAGCGGATGTTCGCAATGATGATGCCCGTAATACGATGTTCTCAGAGCCGGTTCAGTTAGTGAAGTCGACAGTTTCTGATGTGCCTAACTACGGTTCAGGCATTGCACCATACTTTTTATCACTGGCATTTTATGTTGGCGGAATTATGGCATCGAATATTTTACCTCTTGGCCGTAGACAAAATATGAAGGTAAGCGGAACAGTACATTTTATTAATAAACTAGGATTGGTATATTTAATTGGACTTATTCAAGCATTACTTGTGGATGTGGCTGTGCTAGGAGTTATGAAATTAGAAGTTGCAAGTGTGCCACTCTTTGTTTTATCAAGTATCGTTATTTCCTTTACGTTCATGACGTTTATTCTTATGTTAGTAACGGTATTTGGTCTTGTTGGAAAGTTCTTAGCGGTAACGCTTCTAGTCTTGCAATTAGCGACGAGCGGGGGGACTTTCCCAGGAGAATTAAATATAGCTGTTCTTAGCAAAATTGGACAGTTTCTCCCAATGTCCCATTCTCTTAGAGGATTACAAGATGTTATCTCTTTAGGAGATTGGTCACAATTACAAATACAAATTTTAATATTGTTATGCTATCTCGTTGTTGCTGGCGGAATTGCTTGGATTACGAGTCATATACAACATAGGGAAACGAATGCAGAACAAGTTTCTTAAAATGAAAGAAGCTATCCGTTTTTTTAGGATAGCTTCTTTTTTATTTACGCTCCATTACCGCAAAGTAATTGTTTTCATTATCAGCAAAGTTGAATGCTCTACCTGTAGGTAAATCTACAACTTGTCCAACTGTAACGTTTTTCTCAGAAAGATCTTTATACAGTTGATCTAAGTTATTAGAGAAGAACATAAGTGAAGGTGTATTTAAGTTTAATTCAGGTTGCATCTTCGCAATTAACGCTTTATCGTGAAGGACGATGCTTGTGCCTCCTTCTTTCGTTGGTGCAATTTCAATCCAGCGAAAGCCTTGTCCGTTATTTTCTTCCGCACTAATTTGGAATCCTACTGTCTCAGTCCAAAATTGTACTGCTTCATCTTGATTATTTACATATAACATAATTTGTCCAATTTGATTAATCATAGGTGTGTCCTACTTTCTTTTCTTGTATGGAATTCTATTATATCAAAGATATGGTTTGAATACTTTTTCGTGATTTTTCCGAAGTACAATCTTAGCCCATTTCATATTTGTCGTAGGGGAAGGCCCTGTAATCCATGTATGAAATGGTAGTGTACTGCAAATGACCATTGCTGAAATCGAGATTGTGGCCGTTATTGTAAATAATAATAAGCTATATAATATTGTGTTTTCTTGCAGTGTGAATAAAGAAAGAAATTTTGTACAGAGTTGCAAGAAGAAAAAATGAGCTAAATAAGCACCATACGTGTAACTCCCAATAAATCGTAAAGCTTTATATAAGAAACCTCGTCGTTGTACGATTGTAATAGACAGCACGTAAAGTATAATAATTTCGCATACGATATATAAAAACATAGACGGTTTTAAATAAGTCGAAACGGTTAAATGAATAGAGTTTGCTCCGTAAAAACTAAATAACTCATAATTGATGAATAGAAATAAGACGAAAAATAATATTGTGATAAGCGGGATATGTTTCATGACAAATGTACGCCACGCTTTTAGTGCGACAGCAGCGATTCCTCCCATGATGAAATAGAATGAGTAGAAGAAGAAGGAACGATCTGTATAATGTAAAATGGTTGAGCTAGTCAATTTCTCTCCATTAAAAATGTAGTGGGAAGAATACCACATTAAGAGGAAATATAGACAAGCAAAGATGGTCATATATTTATATATGTCTTTTTTATTTTCTGTTCGTTTTTGAAACCAATAAAATAGTGTGCATAGCAAAGGGAACAATAAGTGAATTTGGAACATCATAATAACGTACCAAAGATGGGGCGCGGCTGTTCCGAGTAATAAACTTTTGATTCCGCTTTGTAGTGTAATCATATCGTTTGTTGTTAATAAGTAAAGAATAGACCAGAAGAAATAAGGAATGAGTAAATGTGCGGCTTTTTCATAAATATATTCTGTGTAGGCCAGTTGCTTCGTATATTGCCGAATTAAGTGAAAGCCGACGATAAATATGAATGCAGGTGCTGAAAATTTTGCAAGGTTGAATAGCATGCCCATAATGAGGGATTGCTCAAGTAAAACATTTCCTTGATTCATTGTATATAATAAGGAACTTTGCAAAACGACAGCAAGGAATGCAATGCTTTGCAAAACTTTAAATTCTGGTGCGCTTTGAGTCATTAGATCCATCTCCTTTTCCATACATGATTATAGTACGGAGAATGGATAATGAGTGTGGAATATTTGTGAAGATTATAACAAATTTGTGGCGGAATGGATTAGCAACAAAAAAAGAGGATGCTCGGTTGGAGCATCCTCTTTCTATTTATTAAGCAAATTTATTTTTGATCCAGTTCTTACCTTCTACAAGGCGAGCTGTCATTACGGCACAAGCGTTATCTCCTGTTACGTTTAACACTGTTGCAGGAGGGTCAATGATTGTACTAATTGCTGCGATAATTGGCAATGCTTCTGGCGGGAAGCCGTATAGAGAAACGATTAACATTTCACCAATCATACCACCACCTGGAATAGCGCCCATTACTGTTCCTACTAATAGAGAAACAACAAGTGCAATTGCTAATGTTTTCGGTCCTTCGAATTCCATGTTGAAAATACCGAATAAGAAAGCAATTTTTAATACGCCACCTAAAACAGATCCATCTTTATGAAGTGTAGATCCAAGAAGGACAACTGTTTCACGAACGTCAGAAGAGATACCCATTTTCTTCGTTGCTTCCAAGTTCGCTGGAATACTAGCAGCACTACTACAAGTTGCTAGTGATGTAACTGTAGGAGATACCATGTTCTTCCAAAAAAATTGTACACCTTGTTTGCGACCGGCAAGGTATGCATAGAACGTGAAGAATACAAAGAAGTAAATTAGAGACGCTGGATAGTATACCATTGCTGCTCGGAAGTAAGTTCCAAGAAGTTGTGGTCCGAATTCACCAACTAATGCCGCGAAGTAAGCAGCAAGTCCGATTGGAGCGTAGTACATAATGAAAGATACAACTTTCATTGAAATTTCTGCACCAGCTTGTAAGAATGTAGCGAATGGCTTTCCTTTTTCACCAACTGCTGAAGTTGCAACCCCCATTAAAATAGAGAAGAAAATAAGAGCTAACATATTTTCACGAGATAGTAACTTCGAGAAATCAGATACTGTTATAATACCAACAATTTGATCCGCAACACTAACCGCTTTTTCAGCTTTGTCAGGTTGTGTTAGTTCTAATACAACACCTTGTGCTGGCGGGAATACTTTCACGACAATAATCATAAAAATAGCAGCTAAAATACTTGTAAATAAGAAAGTCCCAGCCATACTAGACATAATTTTACCGAAACGTTTTAATCCATCCATATTAGCAATAGATGACGCGATGCTAAAGAACACTAAAGGTACAACAATCGTAAACATTAAGTTTAAGAAAATGTCACCAAGCGGCTTTAAAGCAACTGCATCGGCACCCATGAAATAACCAATGAAACCACCAATTAGGATAGAAGATAATAAAATAAGTGGAAAGCGATATGCCTTCATAAATATATCCTCCTATCAATTAAAAAAATCATACTGAATTATTATAGCGAGTTAGAGTCCTCTTTACTAGGAGAATAATGATAGATGGAATAGCGTGAAAACCGAGAAATTTTTGTTTTTAAGCTCGGCATACAGCAGGAAATCTAGACATATATATTTGTAACCTAGTGGTGGCAAGGAATGCACCGTGGCTTAGGTTTAGAAAAAGGGGAGGGGAAAGGGATGAATATTTTACTTTGCTGTGCAGCGGGAATGTCTTCCAGTTTGATTGTTACAAAAATGGAGAAAGCAGCAGAGGCAAAAGGGATAGAGGTAAAGATTTGGGCAGTATCAGGTTCTGAAGTAAATAGTCATATAAATGAAGCAGATGTACTTTTGCTTGGACCGCAAGTACGTTATTTATTACCGAAAATGAAAGAATTATGTAAGGAGAAGGGTATACCTGTTGATGTCATTCAATCCGTCCATTACGGACTTTGTAATGGAGAGGCTATCTTACAAGCAGCTTTGTCCATGAAACAATGAGGAGAGTGAGATAGATGATACGGTTTTTAGAGAAATATGTAATGCCAGTAGCAGGGAAGGTTGCAGAGCAGAGGCATTTGCAAGCAATTCGTGATGGGATTATTTTGACGATGCCGTTCTTAATTATTGGATCATTTTTTCTTATTATTAGTGCTTTACCAATACCAGGATACAATGATTTTATGGCAGGTTTGTTTGGGGATAATTGGCAGAGGGCTTTAGGGTATCCAGTTAGTGCAACTTTTAATATAATGGCTTTAATAGCTGTTTTTGGAATCGCTTACAGGCTTGGGGAGTATTATAAAGTGGATGCCTTAGCATCTGGGGCATTGTCGCTTGTGACGTTTTTACTTGCGACACCATTTCAAGTCGCATATATTATACCAAGTACAAAAGAGAGTGTACTTGTAGAAGGTGCTATCCCAGCAGCATTAATGGGAAGCCAAGGGTTGTTTGTAGCAATGATTATTGCACTTATATCTACTGAACTTTATCGGTTTATTGTACAAAAAAAGATAATTATAAAGATGCCAGAGACAGTTCCACCAGCTGTGACGCGTTCATTTGCGGCACTTGTTCCAGGATTTATTGTTGTAACGGTTATTTGGATTTTACGCTTAATTATAGAAAATACTTCTTTTGGCAGTATCCATAATATTGTAGGGCAAATTTTACAGGAACCACTTAGTGTACTTGGTGCTAGTCTTTGGGGCGCAATAATAGCAGTTATTCTCGTTCATGTTCTTTGGTCGTGTGGAATTCATGGTGCTACTATTGTTGGTGGTGTAATGAGCCCCGTTTGGTTGTCGTTAATGGATCAAAATCGAGTTGCTTTTCAAGCAGGGCAAGATGTACCAAATACGATTACCGCACAGTTTTTTGATTTATGGATTTATATGGGCGGTTCCGGTGCAACACTTGCTTTAGTTGTAGGAATGTTACTATTTGCGCGAAGTCAGCAATTAAAAAGTTTAGGGAGATTGTCAATTGCTCCTGGCATATTTAATATTAATGAGATGGTAACTTTTGGTATGCCGATTGTAATGAACCCAATTTTATTAATTCCATTTATATTGGTTCCAGTTGTGTTAACAATTGTTTCTTACTTTGCAATGGAATGGGGATTAGTTGCTCGCCCGAGTGGAGCTGCTGTACCTTGGACGACACCAATTCTATTTAGTGGATATTTAGGATCAGGCGGGAAAATTTCAGGCGTTGTTTTACAACTTGTTAACTTTGCGCTTGCATTCTTCATTTATTTACCGTTCTTAAAAATATGGGATAAACAAAAGGTAGCGGAAGAAAAGGGGGAGTAAAGAACTAAAATGGATACGATAGAGACGAAAGCTTTTCATTTAATTTTGCATGGGGGAAATGCGAGAAGTTGTTCAATGGAAGCAATTGATTGTGCAAAGCGCGGAGAGTTTACAGAAGCAGAAGCGAAATTACAAGAAGCGTTAGATGAATTAAAAGAGGCGCACCGTGTACAAACGGAGCTCATACAGAAAGAAGCTGGTGGTGAAAAGACCGAAGTTACTCTTCTAATGGTGCACGCGCAAGATCATTTAATGAACGCGATTACGGTGAAGGAATTAGCGAGTGAATTTGTAGAATTATATAGGAAGATGTTAGCGACTGAATGAACCTTGCGTATGCAAGGTTTTTTTATGTATATGTCTGTACCATCAGTGGAGTGTTCGTGCCACTGATGGTATTATACAATCCTCCTTTTGTACGGATGAGTAAGAGTGTTAATTAATCAGTAGTAACAATTTCTCCTATACCACGAATTAATTTTTTTGTATGCATCCGTTCTGGTTTTAATATATTTACGATATAATCAATCGCTATTTGCGGTTCAACGGTTGTACCGCATGTATAACAATCAATTGCTGCAAAGTTTTTTTCTGGATAAGTGTGAATAGAAAGGTGGCTTTCTGATAGCAAAATTAATACAGTAACGCCATAAGGCTGGAATTTTTTTTTACTTACGTTTAAAACGTGTGCACCAGATTGATCTGCAGCGGCAACTAAATGATGTTCTAAAAAGTAAATATCATCTAATAGGGGAGAATCCACTCCCCATAAATCTACTATTATATGCTTACCGAAAGTAGAATATTCCATAAGGTAGCACTCCTTACTATAATATCGTCAAAACTCCATTTCCTTTTTGTAGCATTGGTGTAGGATAAGATTCGATTCTGAGTTTAGAAGAGCGAGATTACGTTGTTCCAAATGTTCTTCTTTAAATTGAAATAAAGGAGAAAGAAGAGAGGGTAATGTTCGAGGAGATGGCACTACATATAATTGCTCAATTTGATCGAGTACATAGGCAGAATTAGCGGCAATATGAAATCCCCAGTCAGTTCCGAAAGAAGGAACGATTGTATGATAACTTTTCACAGTTAATCCAGCATGTTCAATTGTGTTACCGATACTCCAGTATACTAGAGGTGCATCAGCAGGGGAATTAGATTGGCAGACGAATGCTCCACCTTCTGTTAAGAATGTAGCTATACGAGCAAAAAGTTCGCTTGTATATAAAGTACTTAACAACTCTGTCGCTGGGTCTGGAAAATCAATAATGATGACATCGTATAAAGAGGAAGGAGTACTTAGAAACTCTTTTGCATCACATACGTGTGTATTTACACGATTATCAAAAAATGCACTTTTGTTCAAAGAAACTAATTCAGGAACATTACGAGCCATATCAATCATCGATCCATCTAAGTCAACAAGGTCTACATGTAGTACAGTTTCATATTTTAAAACTTCTCGTAAAGCAAGACCGTCGCCACCGCCTAATATGAGAACACGTTTTGGATCAATTACTTTTGACATAATTGGATGTACAAGTGCTTCATGATAAATTTGCTCATCAACGGAACTAAATTGTAGTTGCTTGTCCAAATATAAACGGACATCGCTTACTTGTAACAAAGTAATATTTTGATAATTACTTTGTTCCGCAAATAAATTTGTATGTTCACCAGCTTGTATTTCCTTTAGAGAAATTTCATCCCACACATCTAAGTTGTGTAAATCTGTGGGTACTATGATTACATTTTCCGATTGTACTTGCTTGTCCTGTTTACCGTGCTTGTCTTGTTTATTTTCCATTTCCTGTTGTTCTAGTTCAAATTTTTCATAGTCTAATTCAGAGCGCTTGTCTTTTTTATTGCTTGTTATTCTATAAATCTTTATTTTGTTCTGTTTTCTATGTTTTGGCATAGGAATCCCCTTTCGAATTGTGTTATTTTATTCTATTCTATGTAATTTAGTAGAGTTGGCTTGGACAATAGATAGAAGAGTGTGTTCAAGAGAGGTTTATTTTTACTAGATTTTCACGCGTGAAAAATTTTTTTAGTGTTTTTTTGTTTTAAATACAACTAGACAACTAAACACTAATCTATTTTCATACAGTTATGTGTTAAAAGCGTGTTGTTTTATAACACACTGTGTGTTTTTTGGGTGACACACTAATTGAAAGCGTTAACACACAAAGAAAACAGTCGAAAAAGTGCTGATTTTAGTGGTTTTAAAAAGTTGGCACGCTAATTGCATTAATAAATAGCGTAAAGAAAAATAAATAAACATAAATTTTTTATACTACACAAGGGGGATTTTCAAATGAATATTTTATTATGTTGCTCAGCAGGGATGTCTACAAGTTTACTAGTTACAAAAATGGAAGCGGCCGCAAAAGCTCGCGGTCTAGAAGGAAAGATTTGGGCTGTATCTGGGGATGCAGTAAAAACAAATATCGATCAAGCAGACGTATTATTATTAGGACCACAAGTTCGTTACATGCTTTCTTCAATGAAAACGCTCGCTGATGAGAAGAACGTTGGAATCGACGTTATCAATCCAATGCACTACGGCATGATGAATGGAGAAGCAGTTTTAGATCACGCATTAACACTTAAAAAATAATTAGGGGGGAAGCGAAATGCAAAAGTTTATTGCATTTATGGAGAAGTATATTGTTCCTGTCGCTGGTAAGATCGGATCGCAACGTCACTTAGCTGCGATCCGTGATGGATTTATTGCAGTTATGCCACTTATTTTAGTTGGTGCACTGGCATCACTAATTAATGGTTTTCCGTCTGAAGTTTTCCAAGATTTCATGAAAGGTTTGTTTGGTGAAACGTGGAAACAAGTTGGTGGTGGAATGTGGACTGGTTCTTTCGCAATTCTAGCACTAATCATAGCATTTACAACAAGTTATAACTTAGCAAAATCTTACGGCGTTGATGGTTTGTCAGCAGGTATTATTTCATTTGGTGCGTTAATTATTCTTACGCCAACAACACCGAAAGAAGGCGGATTGAACTTAGCTTGGACAGGTGCACAAGGGCTATTCGTAGCAATTATCGTGGCACTTCTTGTTACTGAGGTATTCCGTTTCTTTGTACAAAGAAACATTACGTTTAAAATGCCTGATGGAGTACCACCAGCAGTTTTAAGATCTTTCGCAGCTATAGTTCCAGCATTTGTTATCTTAACAGTAGTTGCAGGTATTCAATTAGCAGTGAAATTAGCTGGTACAAGTGTTCATGAATTTATCTTTAATACGATTCAATCACCACTGCAAAGTTTAGCAGGGACATTACCAAGTGCAATTGTCATTGTAATCCTTGTTCATCTTCTTTGGTTCTTGGGTTTACATGGTCCAAATATCGTTGGTGGTATTATTGAGCCATTATACTTACCGGCATTAGAGGAAAACATGAAGTTATTCAAAGGTGGTACATCTGCATTTGATGTTCCAAACATTGTTACAAAACCATTCTTTGATACTTTCGTATATCTTGGTGGTTCTGGTGCAACATTAGCGTTCTTAGTAGTTGTGTTACTTGTAGCGAAAAGTGCACAATTACGCGGTGTATCTCGTTTATCAATTGGTCCTGGTGCATTTAACATTAACGAACCAGTAATCTTTGGTACACCAATTATTTTAAACCCAGTTTTATTCTTACCGTTTATCATAACACCAATTGTATTAGTAATTACTTCTTATACAGCTATATCTATTGGCTGGGTACCAAAAACAGTTGGGATAATTCCATGGGCAACACCACCAATTATTAGTGGTTATCTTGTAACAGGTGGACATCTTTCAGGTGCACTCCTACAGTTATTCAACTTTGTAATTGCGATGGTAATCTATTATCCATTTGTTGTATTATGCGATCGTTCTGTTATTCGCACTGAAAAAGCAGCACAAGGAAACAATAATTCTTTACCTATGTAACATAGTAATTGTTCTCACAGATAACATGATCTGTGAGAACAACTACCTTTATATCATGTTCAAAAAGATGAAATCCATCTACAAGAACACCAAACTATCATTTATAAAATAATAATGTAATAGAAATGTTCAAACTGAAGGGGTATTTAAATCGGTTGAACCATAATAGAGAGGGCGGTAATTATGATGACTACAGCAGAACAAATTCCATTTCAATTAATTTTAAATAGTGGTAATGCACGAAGCTTTGCGATGGAGGCACTTCAATTTGCCAAACAGGGGAAAATGGCAGAAGCAGATGAAGCGATGGTAAAGGCGAAAGAAGCGATTAATGAAGCGCATCATTTCCAAACAGAGCTCATACAATCAGAAGCAAGAGGAGAAAAAACAGAGGTTAGTGTTCTTTTAATCCACGCACAAGATCATTTAATGAATGCGATTACAGTAAAAGAATTAGCAGCAGAGTTTATTGACCTTTATAAAAAGTTAGAAGCGAAAGGGGAATAAAGCATGACTGGAATTAAAATTGCTACAATCGGCGGTGGATCTAGTTATACACCAGAGTTAATTGAAGGATTTATTAAGCGTTATGATGAGCTTCCTGTTCGTGAAATTTGGTTAGTAGATATTGAGGCAGGAAAAGAAAAGTTAGAAATCGTTGGTAACTTAGCGAAACGTATGGTGAAAAAATCTGGTTTACCAATCGAGGTACATTTAACACTTGATCGTCGTGAAGCATTAAAAGATGCTGACTTCGTAACAACGCAGCTTCGCGTAGGTTTATTAGAAGCTCGTGCAAAAGATGAAGCAATCCCATTAAAATATGATGTAATTGGTCAGGAAACGAATGGTCCTGGTGGTTTATTCAAAGCGCTGAGAACGATTCCTGTTATTTTAGATATTTGTAAGGATATGGAGGAGCTTTGTCCGAATGCATGGTTAATTAACTTTGCGAACCCAGCTGGTATGGTAACAGAAGCTGTGCTTCGTTATACAAATATTCAAAGAGTGGTCGGTCTATGTAACGTTCCAATCGGAATCCGTATGGGTCTTGCAAGATTACTTGAAGTAGATGCAAGTCGTGTCCACGTTGATTTCGCAGGTTTAAATCATATGGTATACGGACTAGACGTATATTTAGATGGTGTAAGTGTAATGGATCGTGTGTTAGAGCTTGTAACAGATCCAGAAAAGCAAATTACGATGGAAAATATTGCAGCACTTAACTGGGAGCCAGACTTTATTCGCGGTCTTCGTGCAATTCCATGTCCATACCATCGTTATTACTACAAAACACGTGAAATGTTAGAAGAAGAGAAAGAAGCTTCGGTTGAAAAAGGTACACGTGCAGAAGTAGTAAAACAATTAGAAGATGATTTATTCGAGTTATATAAAGACCCGAACTTAGATATTAAACCACCACAATTAGAAAAACGTGGCGGCGCTTATTATAGTGACGCAGCATGTAGCTTAATTACGTCTATTTACAATAATAAAGGTGATATCCAGCCTGTTAATACACGAAACAACGGAACAATTGCAAGCTTACCGCATGATTCTGCTGTTGAAGTGAACTGTATTATTACGAAAGAAGGTCCAAAACCAATTGCAGTGGGAGATCTTCCAGTACCAGTTCGCGGTTTAGTACAACAAATTAAATCATTCGAGCGCACAACAATTGAAGCTGCTGTTACAGGGGATTATCATAAAGCGCTGCTTGCTATGACAATTAATCCACTTGTACCATCAGATAAAGTTGCAAAACAAATTTTAGATGAAATGTTGGAAGCACATAAAGAACATCTTCCGCAGTTCTTCAAAAAGGTAGAGAAATAAAAGCGGCGCTATTTAGCCCGCTTTTTTTATTCTATTAGGAGGTATTACGATGATTAAGTTAATTGTAAATGCAGATGATTTCGGTCTTACAGAAGGTACAAATTACGGCATTATTGATGGACATATAAATGGACTTGTAAATTCAACGACGATGATGATGAATATGCCAGGAACAGAGCATGCGGTACGCTTAGCAAAAGAATATAACCTACTCGGAGTAGGCGTACATCTCGTATTAACGGCAGGGGAACCTCTTCTTGGAGACGTACCATCACTTGTAAATAGCGATGGATTGTTTCATAAACAAAGCGTCGTATGGGAAGGGAAGCTAAATGCAGAAGAAGTTGAGAGAGAATGGACTGCTCAAATTGAGAAATTCCTATCTTACGGATTAAAACCAACTCATTTAGATAGTCATCATCACGTGCATGGATTACCGATCTTGCACGATGTTCTTGAGAGATTAGCGGCTACATATAATGTTCCAATTCGTCGTTGTGAGGAAGAGCGAGCAGTACGCCCGTTTTCTGACGTGTTTTACAGTGACTTTTACGCGGATGGTGTGACGGAAGATTACTTTGTGAAGTTAAAAGAAAGAGTACAAGGTGAACAAACGGTAGAAATTATGGTTCATCCAGCGTATATTGATCCAGAGCTTGTGAAGCGTTCTTCTTACGTAATGGATCGTGTGAAAGAATTGCGTATTTTAACAGAGAGCGAGTTGCCTGAAGGAATAGAACTTGTGAAGTTTTAATAGAAAAACGACGGCTACATAATGCCGTCGTTTTTTTATTTACAAAATGGATAGAATATATCCGCCAAAGGCTCCGAGTATAACGATAACCCAAGGTGGTGTTTTCCAAAAAGCGAGCAAGCAAAATAGAAGAGATGCAAAAACAAAATCTACAGCGTTCATAATTGTGCTCGTCCAAATAGGATCATAAAAAGCTGCTAATAAAATACCGACAACAGCTGCATTGATTCCAAGTAGTGCGCCTTGTATGTAAGATATTTTTTTCACACTGTCCCAAAATGGTAAAACACCAATAACGAGCAAGAAAGCAGGAAGAAAGATCGCAATTGTTGCGAGTATTGCCCCAAGCGTCCCGTTTAACACAGCTCCTATATAAGAAGCGAATGTAAATAGTGGACCTGGTACGGCTTGTGTTAATCCGTATCCAGTTAGGAACTGTTCTTTCGTCATCATTCCGTTTTGTACGAACTCACCTTCAAGAAGGGGTAGCACGACGTGTCCGCCTCCAAATACAAGTGCGCCAGAGCGATAGAAACTATCAAATAAAGCGATGTAATATGAGAACGGTCTTAATATTGGTAGCAACAGTAATAGTCCGAAGAATAAGATGAGACAAGAAACTGCTATCGTTTTTGAAATAGGTACTTTTATATTTTGAGATTGACTAATTGGTTGGTTGCGATATAAAAACCAGCCGATAAAGCCAGATACTATAATGAGAATGACTTGTGTCCAGCTACTTGGCCATAATAAGGCGATTGCGGCAGTTACGATAGCAATCGTCGCACGATTTCGGTCTGGCGTTAATTTTTGCGCCATTCCCCATATGGCATGAGCAACAATTGCGACTGCTACAAGTTTTAGTCCATGAATCCAGCCAGCACTTCCAAGATCGAACTGATTAAGGAATGAGGCGAAGAAAACTAAAACAAGCACAGACGGTAAAGTGAATCCAATCCATGAAATAATAGCTCCTAATAGTCCGCCCCTTAATAATCCAACCCCCATACCGACTTGACTGCTAGCAGGACCAGGAAGGAATTGACATAGTGCTACTAAGTCTCCATAGCTTCGTTCATCCATCCATTTTCTTTTTTGCACGTATTCATGGTGGAAATAGCCGAGATGGGCGACAGGACCACCAAATGAAGTAAGTCCTAATTTAAATGAGACGAGAAAAATCTCTAATAATGTGTGGAAAGTGTATTTGTTATTTTCCAAAATGACCTCCTAGAATGTTTTTCTAAGTGCATTATACAAGAGATAGTAAAGCGAAAGGAACGATTCTAATGTAAAGATTGTGTGAATCTTTTCTTCGGAATTAAAGCTTGAAAAAGTCATAAATGATTATGTATAAACCATAAAGTAGTAGAAGTAGTGCTGGGAAATTTATATGAGGAGAATGCCCGTATGACAACACATTTCTTTGCGAGGTTAACAGGGAAGAGGGAAATACCTCCTGTAAATACAGAAGCTTATGGTGTAACAGAGTTTATATTTAGTGATGATTTAAAGAAATTACAATATCGGATCATATTGAAAAACATCGAAAAAGTTACATCATGCCAAATTCATTTAGGAAAAGCGGATCAAATCGGTCCAGTGGTTTTAAATTTGTTTGGCCCAATAAAGCAAGGTATTAGTGTAAATGAAGGAGTCGTCACTGGTGTAGTTAATGTGGGGGATTTTGAAGGACCTTTACAGGGGCGAGCGTTTGATAGCTTACTTCAAGAAATCATTCAGGCGAATGTATATGTAAATGTTTATACGAAGTCCCATAAGAAGGGCGAAATCAGGGGGAGAATCAGAAAAGTAAAGAAATAGAAAAAAGGCTGTCCATTTTGGAACAGCCTTTTTTTCTATAAGGTGCAAATTTTAGCGGTTATTTTCGGTAAATCGATATATTGTGAAAATCGCTAATATAATTCGCGTTACGGTCGATATATTTAAAACACTGCTTCGATTAATTTTTTACAGGCTGGTTTTTAATGAAGAAGTCCATGATATAAAACACTTCATCATCAGGGATTTGTATTTCAAATGTATTTTCAATTGGTTGTAATGCTTTTTTCACTTTCATATACATCCAGTACTCATCTTGTCTTCGTTTCTCTTTATCTGGATGAGGGAGGAGGCTTTCTCCTTTTTGAAGACGGTCAACCATACAGCTCATATGCAGAATCACACCCATTAAGCTGTCAGGAGTTAGCTGTAAGGAAATTAATTCTTGAATTGTATTTAATGCGTAACGAATTGTTTTAATAAGTAATGCTCCGTCGTTCCGCTGCATTTGTTGTTCTAGAATATCAGCCATTTTTGCATATGTTTCTTCATACGTAATTAATTCTTGAATTGGCTGAATCGCTGTGTAGTTTACAATGTCTTGGAAATGATACGTTAAGCATGGCACCTGCACATCGAAATTTGTGACGATACAAATGATATTCCGCTCTTTTTTTATGTTCTCAATCATTTTCGTTAAATCTTTTTCATGGACGATACTAATCGGAATAATTTCAATTAATTCCTTGTCAAATCGCAAATAGTTCTCTAACATTTTTTGAATAGCTAAAGCACTGCCTTCCCCAGTTAAACAAGCTGTTAAAATAACAGACTTCATTGGTGATAGTGGCTTTTTCTTTTCTTCTTGTACGTTTAAGTAAAACGGTGTTAAGTTCTTCACTGTCTCATACAATGCATCTAACGAGTAGCCAAGTTGAGCTTTTCGAGCTGCTTCTAGTGCATGTGGAGTGCTTGTCATGGAAAGAACACGTACCGGAATTTTGAACTCAGTTTCTAATATATCACCAATATAAGCGAGTGAGCCCATATCGACGAGTAAGAGAAGTCCATTTACATTTTGGAGTGTTTTCATATACACTTTCACACGCTCTAAGAAATTTTTCGGCGATTCATGTAACGGCATATCGATACCGGTTACTTCCTCAATGCCGAGCAGTTCGTTTGCGACGTTTGCCATTTCTGTTGCGATGCCGTTGCCGTGCGCTAATATTAATACTTTTACTTCTGTTTGTGAGGCAGGAATTGGATCAACAACGAAGAACATTGTTAAAAAGCCTGCTTCATCAATAGGCATTGTTATTTGTAATTCGTCCTCCAGTAGTTGAATGCATTGCATAGCTACGGAAAAAGCGTCTTTATATTTCGTGCGAATTTGATTTAATTGTGGGTGATGAATTTGTTTTCCAGCTTGCAAACGTTGTAGAGTTGTCTGTACATGTAAACTTAAAGCGAGAAATACTTTTTCGTCAAACGTTTTAGATAAATGCTTTTCAGCAAGTTCCGCGATTTTTTCACATACGGAAACGATATTACGATCCACAATTTTAAAAACATTTTCATGACTTGTCTTTTTGGACATTTGGTTAAAATATTGTACGAAAAAGCTTTGAATATCATTTTCTATTAGTAATTCTAATTCGTCCTCTTCAATACCGCGAGCTTGAAGTTCTTCGTATTTATAATCAATATAATCGTAAATAGAAGACTGTTTTTCATTCTCTATTTTATGATTACTCCAACCTTCATCACCTGTAAATATAAATGTTTCATTTGGTATTTGGTATAGATGACGGCTCTTTCTTTCAATGAATAGCCCTTCTTTCATATACCAAGGTAAATCTGTACTTGAAACATAGACAGAATCACGTTTCTTTGTCACAAGGTCAGAATAGGCTTTCGCACAGGCAATTTGTACATCCGTTTTTAATTGCCCGATGTTATTGGGGCAATTGTAAAAGACGAAAGCGCGCATTGCATTCGGGCTAACGTGAATTTCTTTTCGCAGACGGATTGCTTCATTTGTGAAAAATAGTTGCAGTAAAGCAAATCGTTCTTTATGTGTACGCTCACGAAGTGGTGGCAGCGTAACAGTCATTGGTATACGTCTTGTAAATGTTTTTAATAAAAATGAATTTGGTTCTTCTGTTGTTGCAGTAATGATTAATACTTGTGCTTTACGCTCGTTTTCTGTTTCTCCAAGGCGGCGGTATACCCCGCGGTCAATAAAGATGAAAAGCATTTCTTGTCCCTCTGGAGGAAGGCGATGTACTTCATCTAAGAAAAGGATCCCTTCATGTGCCTTTTCAATTAATCCTTTTTGATCACTTGCTCCTGTATAGGCTCCTTTTTTAATCCCAAATAACTGCCCGAGTAGTAGCTGTGGATTATTTGCGTAATCAGCACAGTTAAAGACGATAAATGGTGCATTTTTAGGAAGTTGTTCGACTTCAATTGCATATTCGTGCATTAAAGAAGCGAACATAGATTTTCCGACTCCTGTTTCTCCGAGCAGTAAAGTATGCATACCGTTTGGAGGATAGAGAATAGAAGCTTTCGCTTTTTCAATTGCGATTTTAAGGCTCGTATTTTCAATTGCAAATGTATCTAGTGAAGTCACGTCTTTTGAATGCGTTTCCAACGAAGTGTTCGTTTCTATATAAAAACGAACAGGGCGCGTATTTGTTTTTAATAAACGTTTATCTTTTACAAGTTTGTTTAAGTCGCTACTTACATTGGCACGATCTAGTTGCAACAGGGTAGCGAGTTCTAATGCGGTTATACCTTCTATATAATTGCCTTCTTGTATTGCGTTAAAAATGAGATCTATTCGTTTCATTTCTATTCACCTCGAAACTTCATCACTATTTAAAATTTTACACAAAAATGGGAAGGGTGGGAAGAGAAAAATAAAACAGCTTTAGCAAATAGGCACTAAAGCTGTTACAATCTTGTGTCTTTCCAAAAGTTCACTTCGAGGTGAGAAGATGGATTATAGGGAAGAAGTTTGTATCCTTGTGACTGTAAGTAATCAATTACTTTAGGCAGTATTTGTACGGTTACACTCGAATCATGCATTAAAATCACTTCGACTTGTTCATCGCTCTGATTACGTACTCTTTCTAGTATGGCAGAAGGATTGTCATAGCTTTTCCAGTCATATGTATCGATTGTCCAATCCCACATTTTATACTGGGCGGATACAAGTGCATCACGGTAATTCTTTTTTAAGTAAGGCATGCTACCATACGGGACACGAACGAGATGTGAATTTAATTTTGTAACTTGCTGAACAATATTTTGTGTTTGTTCCATTTCTGTAATTAAAGCGGATGGATCACCAGTGTAAAGGCGTTTTACATCGTGTGACATACTGTGAAGTCCGATATAATGCCCCTCTTGAATTAATCGTTGCATTGTTTTTTTATAATGTGGTACTTTTCCACCAATAACAAAGAAAGTTGCTTTTCCGTTCTTTTCCTTTAAGATGTTTAAAATTTGCGTAGTATATTTGTTTGGTCCGTCATCAAATGTTAAGTACGCGATTTTTTTTGTAGGAGAGGTAGTTTCAGTATTTGGATGATGTTCAGCAGGGGTCATGGTAGTTGCTCCTGCATGAGATGACGTGTACATAGTAATTGTTAAAAATAAAATAACGTATTGAAATACTCGCTTGATCATAACATTCACCCTCAGTTTGACAATCAAGATGTAAAAAAGAAAATATAATCCTTTTCTTATTATGTATATCTTTCTCCAATAGTGGAGCTCTCAAACAATCTATATTTTGGAAATATAAAATGATGAATAAAAAATAGCATCCTCTTATAAGAAAGAGGATGCTATTTGAATATTTCATAATTGTAAAGGCTATACTACAATTAGTCTTCGCGTTTTTTCACTTTTTTATAAAAGGAAATAAGTGGTTTGTAACGTTCATGTACAAGCCCAATTACTTCAGCAATGATTTCTGTAAAGAAGATTAAAACGAAAAGAAGAATAATGGATAACCATAATGTCGCACTAGAGAAAATGATTGCATTTACACTAAAGAAAATACCGAATGCGTATATAATTAGTACCGTTTTACGATGAGAGAAGCCCATTGCAAGTAAACGGTGATGTAAATGCGATTTATCTGGTGCTGAAATAGGTTTTTTATTTACGATACGACGGATAATTGCAAATGTCGTATCAAATACAGGTACGCCTAAAATAATAACTGGAACGATAAAGCTGAATAACGTTACACTTTTGTATAATCCAAGTAACGATATAACAGAAATACAGTATCCTAAAAATAGTGCGCCTGTATCTCCCATGAAAATTTTTGCTGGATGGAAGTTGTAGAATAAAAATCCAATTGTACTTGCTAATGTAATTAATGCTAGTGGTAAGATAATAGCGGCTCCAGTGCCCCATGGGCTAGTGAAGGCCATATATGCTAGCGTTGCAAGTACGATAGATGAAATACCAGCAGATAACCCATCTAAGCCATCAATTAAGTTGATTGCATTTGTAATACCTACAATCCAAAATACTGTAATTGGATAAGCAAGCCATCCAAGTTCAGTATCCCCGAGGATTGGGATATATAATACTTGCACTAATAATCCACTTTTTACAATCATCATGGCAACTAGTAGTTGTCCACCGAATTTTACCTTCGCAGATAACTCGTACATATCATCTAAAATACCGATGATTACAATGATAATCGCACCTAGCGTTATCGATAACATTCTTTGTTCGTATAAGCCGCCGACAACAAATCCTACAGCTACACCAATAAATATCGCTAACCCGCCAAGACGAGGCATAATCTTTTGGTGTACTTTACGAGCGTTTGGCTTATCTGTTGCTCCTATTTTAAAAGCTAACTTAATAACTAAAGGAGTAACGACGAGTACAGTGATGAAAGATGCCAAGATGGCATAAATCACTTGTGAGTCCATTAATACCCCACCCTTTTATAGTCTAACGTAATTTTTTTTAATATATTTATCTGAAAATTATGATGTTTATTTACAGGCTCATAACATATGGTATCACAAAAAGATTAGAATTCAATCTTTTTTTCTTTGTGTGGTAAATGGAAGCGGATAGAATATATGACAATTGTATACAGAATGTTGAATCGTTTGAGAAGGTTAATTGTATTGGACTTTAGAATATGACATTTTCTCTTTTTTCGATAATGAATATTTTTATTTCAGTATTATAAGTGTTACACCTAGAAATGAGTAAGTTCCGTGTTAAAATGTGGGAATTTATCCGCATGAACGGGCAGTAAGGTTCGCACCTCAAAATTCAGTTGGAGAAAAGAAGTTAGGTGGGGATCTTAATTCCTGTAAAAGCCTGATTGGTTTAACTAATAATTAGCCGGGGATGGATGCCCCTTACTGAATAAAGTTTCATTTTATCTTCTTACATGTAATTTTACAAAAACTTAAAAAAGAATGGAAAAAGTAATTCATATAATAAAGAAGTAAAAGAGTTTTCTCATTTTTAATGTGAGAGGGGGAAGCACAGGGAGAATTCTATGTATTCGTATATTTTCTATTGTATATTCCTGTGCGAAAAGGAAATGAAAATTACGATAATAGGTACCGGATACGTTGGATTAATTACAGGAGTAGGATTGGCAATGTTAGGCCATTCAGTCACATGTTTTGATATAAATGATGAGAAAATTGAACGGATAAAGCAAGGAGATCTGCCTATTTATGAAGCGGGTTTATATGAATTAATAAATGATGCATGTGAGAATGACTGTTTAACTTTTACAACAAATAGAGTAAAAGCATTTTACGATGCAGAATTTATATTTATTGCAGTTGGAACGCCATCTTTATTAGATGGGACAGCGGATTTAACATATATTCGAAGTGCTTGTGACGATATTGGAACATATGCGACGAATGACATTATTGTCGTTACGAAAAGTACGGTTCCTGTAGGTACAAATGATGTTATGAGGGGATGGATTGAGGAGAAATTACAAAATAGATATGAATTACATATCGTATCGAATCCTGAATTTTTACGGGAAGGTTCAGGGATTTACGATTTTTTTCAGGGAGATCGTATTGTAATTGGAGCAGATAATGAGGAAGCGGCACGAAAAGTGGAGAATTTGTATAGTGAATTACGCTTAAAAACGTATGTTACAAATATAAAAAGTGCAGAGATGATTAAATATGCATCGAATGCTTTTTTAGCGACAAAAATTAGTTTTATCAATGAAATTTCAAATATATGTGAGAAGGTAGGAGCCAATGTATTAGACGTTGCACAAGGGATGGGAATGGATAAGAGAATTGGGGCGTCTTTTTTAAATGCTGGCATTGGTTATGGGGGTTCGTGTTTTCCGAAAGATACGAAAGCCCTTGTGCAAATTGCAGGGAATGTGGCGCATGATTTTCGCTTGTTAAAAGCAGTCATTGAAGTGAATAATAAACAACAGTTGTTATTGATTGAGAAAGCGAAGAAAGTATTAAATATGAACAAGAAGCGGATTGCGGTGCTGGGAGCGGCATTTAAACCGAATACTGATGATATAAGAGACGCACCGTCCCTTATTATGATACAAGAATTAATTCATATAGGTGCGGATGTAGTTCTATATGACCCAAAAGCGATTCCAAATATGAAAAATATCTTTGGAGAGACTATACAATATAGCGAATGTATAGATGAATCGATTAGAGGAGCGAGTGCGGCTTTTATCATGACAGAATGGGAGGCTATCCGAGTTTATCCGTTAGAAAGGTACGCACAACTTATGAGAGAACCTATTTTATTAGATGGAAGAAATTGTTATACTATTGAGGATGTCAAGAAGCAAGAGATAGATTATTATTCGGTTGGAAGAGAAAGTATTTGTAAGAGGGAATTTTCCGTTATTCGTTAAAAAGGCATGTATTCATGTATATTCTTATATGTCATAATAGAAGTTGTAACTAGTGAAAGAAAAGAGGCAATGAAATGACTGAACGTTTAAAAGTAATGACAATTTTCGGGACACGTCCAGAAGCAATTAAAATGGCACCTCTTGTGTTAGAGTTGCAAAAACATCCAGAAAAAATTGAGTCGATTGTGACTGTAACAGCGCAACATCGTCAAATGTTAGACCAAGTATTAAGTATCTTTGGAATTACGCCAGATTTCGATTTGAATATTATGAAAGACCGCCAAACTTTAATTGATATTACAACGCGTGGTTTAGAAGGTTTGGATAAAGTAATGAAAGAAGCAAAACCGGATATTGTACTTGTACATGGTGATACAACGACAACATTTATTGCGAGTTTAGCTGCTTTCTACAATCAAATTCCAGTAGGGCATGTTGAAGCAGGACTTCGTACATGGGATAAATATTCTCCATACCCAGAAGAGATGAATCGCCAATTAACAGGCGTCATGGCAGATCTTCATTTCTCACCTACAACAAAATCAGCAACGAACTTACAGAAAGAAAATAAAGATGAGTCACGCATTTTCATAACAGGGAATACAGCGATTGACGCACTAAAAACGACTGTAAAAGAAACATATAGTCATCCTGTACTAGAGAAACTTGGAAACGATCGTCTTGTACTTATGACAGCTCACCGCCGTGAAAACTTAGGAGAGCCAATGCGTAATATGTTCCGTGCAATTAAACGTCTTGTTGATAAGCATGAAGACGTACAAGTTGTGTATCCGGTTCATATGAACCCAGTTGTTCGTGAGACAGCGAATGATATTTTAGGTGATCATAGCCGAATTCATTTAATTGAGCCGCTAGATGTAATTGATTTCCACAATGTTGCAGCTCGTTCATACTTAATGTTAACTGATTCTGGTGGTGTACAAGAGGAAGCGCCGTCACTTGGTGTACCGGTTCTTGTTCTTCGTGATACAACAGAGCGCCCAGAAGGTATTGAAGCAGGTACATTGAAATTAGCAGGAACAGACGAAGAGACAATCTTTGGTCTTGCTGATGAGTTGTTATCAGATAAAGAAGCTCATGATAAGATGTCAAAAGCATCTAATCCTTACGGTGATGGCCGTGCATCAGAGCGCATTGTAGAAGCAATTTTACAACACTTTAATAAGTAAATAAAAAAGAGCCAAATCATATGCGATTTGGCTCTTTTTGTTATTGCTGATTTCTCATAATCCACTCTGCATGAGCATTCGTAGAAGGAGGTGGTTCAGTTGGTGTTTTGTTCTGATTCTGATTCGTTTCTTTCTTTGCCTTTTCGTCAGAGTTAGAATTTGAAGAATGGTTTGATTCGGTTTTTGTAGTTGGATTTTCTTGATTGTTTGCTGTTGCTCCTAATTCTTTTTTAATTTCGTTACGTACTGTCTCTACACCGATTGGATCTGGAAGGAAGTAATAAATACCACCTATTTTTTTGTCTTCTCCTTCAAGTTTGAACGTTTGCATTGTAGAAGGATCAAATCCAGATAGTTTATTGTAAAGAGCCAGTCCGTCTGAAATAGGAATGTCAGTTTTTATATATTTTCCAACGACTGCTGTTAAATCTTTAATTTTAAATACGGTAGAGGCTGAATTTAGTTTTTGAGCAACAGCGGCTAGTAATTGTCTTTGTCTAGCGGCCCGACCATAATCGCCGTTTGGATCCTGCTTTCGCATACGTACGTATGCGAGTGCTTCTTCCCCATTTAAGTCTTGTTGTCCTTGCTTAAATTCGATTTTTTTGTAGTAATCCACGTCTGAACGCTCCCAAAAATCGAAGGGGACATCAACAGTAACACCGCCAACAGCATCAACAATTCCTTTAAAGCCTTGGAAATCAATTTTAATATAATGGTCTACAGGAACTTTTAGAAAACCTTCGACAGTTTTGATTGCCATTTCTTCTCCGCCGTAAGCGTGCGCAGCGTTAATTTTGTCTTCTTTGTTCTTACCAACAATTGGAACGCGACTATCACGAGGGATACTCATAAGCGAAATCTTTTTAGTTTTAGGATTGACGGTCGCAAACATTAATGAATCTGTACGACCGTTTTGACCGTCCGTTGCATAATCTTCTATACCCATAATGAGGAGTGTAAAAGGCTCCTTTGTAATTTCTACATCTTCGGTTCTCAAGTCCGATTTTTGACGAGTAAAACCACTATACATCCCCATGAGAGAAGAGTAGGAATTTAATATATAAAGTCCTACACCACCAAATAAAAATACGAAAATAAGGAAGTAGAAAAACTTTCTTCTTCGTTTCTTTTTTATTCTGCTATTTTGGAGATGATAATAACGTTCTTCCATATATAATCTCCTTAGTTCATTTGTAGGAAAGTAATTCACTACATTAATCTTTAAAGGTGAGGATGTAGTTATTCTTAGATAACATCTTGTTCTAAGTACAACATATCTCCTTCTGTAATTGTACATTTCCCATTTGTTAACTCAATCATCCAATCTGTGAATGCTTGTTTTCCGTCTTCTTCTACATACGTATCAAATGTGACATTTTCGAGATAATGTATATCTTTAATGGCATATTTCGAATTACGTAATTCATTTTCAATTTTGCCAAGTAATGTGTAATCAATTTCGGTCTGCATAACACGCATTAGTTTTCGCTGAACAACACCGACATGATTAATGCCTTCGCTTGTACATTTTCCATATGCGCGAATTAATCCACCTGCGCCAAGTTTGATGCCACCAAAATAGCGTGTAACGACAACGACGGTATCTTTTAAACCGCGTTTTTTTAGTACCTCTAACATAGGTACGCCAGCTGTACCGCTAGGTTCTCCGTCATCATTTGCTTTTTGGATTTGATCTTGTTCGCCAATCAAATACGCAGAACAATTATGTGTGGCATTCCAATTTTGTTTTTTTATTTTTTGTATAAATTCTTGAGCTTCTGCTTCGGTTGTAGCTCTGCTAACATAACAAATAAATCTTGATTTTTGAATGACAATTTCGTGCTCACCGTAGTCTTTGATTGTTAAATATTGTAATAACACTCGTATACGCCCCTATCTACCAAAATGACTAGTACTTTACATTTTAAAAGCGAGCGTTTTTATATTCAAACATTTTTTATAAATAAGTTGAAATTTTTGGTGAGTATTTCAACTTTTTGTTGTAATTTGTCGAGATGGTAAGTATTATTTCAAATCGGCATTTTTATGTATGGATGCACCATTTTTAGTTTTCGTGTAAACTTAGGGAATAAAAACTTTTTTATAAGGCAGGTACGCAAATGAAAACAGCTATTGTTACTGATAGTACAGCATATATACCGAAGCATATTCGTGATGAACTCAATATATATATGATTCCATTAAACGTTGTGTTTGGAACGGAATCTTATCAAGAAGAAGCTGAAATTTCAGTAGATGATTTCTATGTAAAAGTACGTGAGCAAGAAGAACTTCCGAAAACTTCTCAGCCAGCAATCGGAAAGTTTGTTGAGTTATTTGAAGAACTATCTAAGGATTATGATGCGGTTATTAGCATTCATCTTTCAAGTGGGATTAGTGGTACATATCAAACGGCAACGACAGCCGGGCAAATGGTAGAGGGTATTGATGTATATACGTACGACTCTGAAATTAGTTGTGAAGTACAAGGATTTTATGTACGTGAAGGGGCAAAATTAGCAAGCGAAGGAAAAGATCCGAAAGAGATCATTGCACGTTTTGATGAAATGAAGAAAACGATGGACGCTTATTTTGTAGTGGATGATTTACATCATTTACAACGTGGAGGACGATTAAATAGTGCACAAGCTTTCATTGGTAGTTTGTTACAAGTGAAGCCCGTTTTGTATTTTAGAGATAAAATCATTATTCCATTTGAAAAAATTCGTACACGTAAAAAAGCGTTAAAACGAATTGTTGAAATTTTTGATGAGCAAGCAAGTCAAGGTGTACCTATGGAAGCAGTTATCATTCATGCACAACGTGAAGAGGAAGCGAATGAATGGAAGGCAGAATTAGAAGCAAAATATCCTCATGTTACAATCCGCACAGGTTATTTCGGTGCTGTAATTGGTACGCATTTAGGTGAAGGTGCACTAGGTCTTGGATGGTATACGAAGTAATAAGATATAAAAAGCTCTCTTTTTGAAGAGGGTTTTTTTACGGATATTTTACGTGTAGTTGACAAGTTAATATTTGGAAATTATAAAATGTACGTAAAATAAAATAATGAGGAAAGTTTTATAACTTACTTTTTACAAGAAACTATATTATAATAGAAGAGAGGTGAAACATATGGAGCATAATTCTTGTTTATGTCCAAAGTTTGAGTCAGCTTTTACTTTGCTTAGTAAAAAATGGACTGGCTTAATTATTAAATCTTTGCTTGAAGAGTCAAAACGTTTTAGAGAAATCGCAGATATTATACCGAATATGAGCGATCGTATGTTATCAGAGCGTTTAAAGGAATTGGAAAGCGAAGGCATTGTAGTTCGTGATGTTTATCCGGAAGTACCAGTTCGAATCGAGTACGGCTTAACTGAAAAAGGGAAAGCATTAGAAAGTGTTATGGATGAAGTCCAAAAGTGGGCTGAGCAATGGATGAAATAACGTTTTGATTTCATTCGTATTAGTGTATTTAACAAAACGTAAGGGAAACCTTGCGTTTTTTCTTTGCTTATAAAAAGCTTCTAAAATTCTACACATATATACAAAAATATGCATATTTTGCGATAGAGTTACATATAATATTACATTTGTTTTACAATAGCGTAACATTAGCAAAAAAAATCCCGAATTATGGTATAAATTTTATAGGTTATATACGGAAAAAAGATAAAAGAAAGCGGTGTAAAAAATAAAATGAAAAAGCTAAAAATGGCATCTTGCGCATTAGTTGCAGGGTTAATGTTTTCAGGACTAACACCAAATGTATTTGCAGAAGATAAAATTTCTGACGTGAAATCACAAATTAATACACAAAATGACACTTTACATAAACAACAACAAGAACGTGATGTATTACAAAAACAAATGAATGACTTAAACAAAACAATTCAAGGTTTGGATAAATCTGTTCAAGAGAATGCTTCAAAACTTGATGAAACAACGAAAAAAGTTGCGGATACTGAGCAATTAATCGAAAATAAAAATAAAGACATTGCAGAACTACAAACGAAAATTGCAAAACGTGAAGAGTTATTAAGAAAACGTTTAGTTGCACTTCAAGAACAACCAAATACGAACGTTGTAACAGAAGTTCTTGTAAACTCTAAAAACGTTGCAGATTTAGTTGATCGTTTAACTTCTGTTTCTAAAATTCTTGAGTCTGACGAAGATATCATGAAAACACAACAAGAAGATCAAGCGAACGTGAAAAAAGATGTTGAAACGGTAAAAACAAAGCAAAAAGAATTAAAAGAAGCACAAGCTCAAATTGAAACTGCTAAGAAAGAACTTGACGCTGAAAAAGCGAAAAAAGCAACTGCAGTAAATGATTTAAGCGGTAAAATGGATACAGTTGTAACTTCAATGACAAGTACGGAGAGTCAATTGAAAGATCTTGAAAAACAAGCACTGCAATTACAACGTATTGCTGAACAAGAAGCACAAGAAAAAGCTGCACAAGAAGCTGCTGCTCAAAAACAAGCAGAACAAGCTGCTAAAGATGCGCAAGCGCCTACAGCACAAGCACCTGCAGCACAAACTGAACCAGCAAACAATGGTGGACAAGCTCAAAAAGAGGAACCTAAAAAAGAGGAACCTAAAAAAGAAGAGCCTAAAAAAGAAGAACCTAAGCAAGAAACGAAAAAACCAGAGCAAAACCCAGCTCCAGCTCCAACTCCGGATACTGGTGTAATTGCTAAAGCACGAAACTACTTAGGCTTACCATATGTTTGGGGAAGTGCATCTCCATCAAACGGTGGTTTTGACTGTAGTGGATTCATTTCTTACATCTATGGTGTAGGACGTCAAGACGTTGCAGGTTACTGGAACTCAGTTTCTAAAGTAAGTAGCCCACAACCTGGAGATTTAGTATTCTTCCAAGGTACTTATAAACCAGGTCCATCTCACATCGGTATTTACGTTGGGAATGGCCAAATGATTCATGCTGGTGATAAAGGGATTGCTTATGCTAGCTTAAGCAGTAGCTACAACCAAAAACATTTCTTAGGATACGGTAGATTCTAGGATTTATAAACGAATAAAACATGTGTATAAAGTCGATAGCTTACTATTTTATAAGTAGGTTATCGGCTTTTTTGAGTTTTTACGAGATTATGAGAAAGGTTTATAGTAGTGCTGGAGGTGGTTGCTGATGTTAACAGGGAAACAGTTACTATTAGAGGAACTCTCTTCAGATTTACGGGATACATTACATGATTTGAAAAAGAAGCGGAAGGTTGTATGTGTACAAGGTGTAATAAAGAAGGCTTCTAAATATATGTGTCAGCGCTGCGGAAATATAGAGCAGCGGCTATTTGCATCATTTTTATGTAAAAGGTGCAGTAAAGTATGTACGTATTGCCGAAAGTGTATAACGATGGGGAGAGTTAGTGAATGTGCTGTACTTGTTCGTGGGATCGCTGAAAGAAAAGGAGAAAAAGGTTTAAATTCTTTACAGTGGAACGGGACCTTGTCTACTGGTCAGGATTTGGCAGCGCAAGGTGTTATAGAAGCTATTAAGAAGAAAGACTCTTTTTTTATTTGGGCTGTGTGCGGGGCTGGAAAAACTGAAATGCTATTTTACGGTATGGAAGAGGCATTGCGAAAAGGAGAAAGGGTTTGTATCGCAACGCCAAGAACAGACGTTGTACTAGAATTAGCGCCGAGATTACAAAAAGTGTTTCCAAATGTAAATGTAGCGTCCTTATACGGAGGAAGTGAAGATAGGGACAAAGATGCAGCGTTAGTCGTTGCAACGACTCATCAATTGTTACGTTACTATAGAGCGTTTCATGTCATGATTGTAGATGAGATCGATGCCTTCCCGTATCATGCGGATCAAATGTTGCAGTATGCAGTGCAACAAGCGATGAAAGAGAAAGCAGCGCGTATTTATTTAACTGCAACTCCAGATGAAAAGTGGAAGCGTAATTTCAGAAGCGGGAAACAAAAAGGTATCATTGTCTCTGGACGATACCATCGTCATCCGTTACCAGTTCCTCTATTTTGCTGGTGCGGAAATTGGAAGAAAAGCCTCCATCAGAAAAAAATCCCTCGATTTTTACTACAATGGTTAGAAATGTACGTAAGCAAAAAGTATCCCATTTTTTTATTTGTGCCTCATGTGCGATATATAGAAGAATTGAGCCTGATATTGAAAACGTTGGATCCTAGAATCGATGGTGTACATGCAGAAGATCCGATGAGAAAAGAAAAAGTAGCAGCTTTCAGAAAGGGAGAAATTCCGTTATTAGTTACAACGACAATTTTAGAGAGAGGAGTAACTGTGAAGAATTTACAAGTTGCGGTGTTAGGGGCGGAAGAAGAAATTTTTTCAGAAAGTGCGCTCGTACAAATTGCAGGCCGAGCAGGTCGTAGTTTTGAAGAACCTTATGGCGAGGTCGTTTATTTTCATTGCGGTAAGACAGAGGCGATGGTACGCGCGAAAAGGCATATTCAAAGTATGAACAAAAAGGCGAAAGAACAAGGATTAATCGATTAATGCATTGTCTACTTTGCGATGAGTATATGTTGGAAACAGTTAGTTGGCACACCTTCTTTGTAAAGTCTCACAAAAAATATATATGTGATAGGTGTGAGCGGAAACTTTCCTATATTATAGGAGAGATTTGCATGGAGTGTGGGCGACCTTTAGAGGACTTGACTTCCGAATATAAAGAAAATGATATTTGTGTGGATTGCATAAGGTGGATAAAAGAGGAGAAGTATCGTCCTTTTAAAAATCGTTCTTTGCACGTGTACGATGATGAGATGAAAGAAATATTAGCACAGTTTAAGTTTCGGGGAGATGCGGAGTTAGTTCATATTTTTTATCGATCCTTTCGGGAGCTGTTTCAAAAGCATTTTACGAGCGTTTCAAGTGTTATTGCTGTTCCGCTTAGTAGGGAACGGGAATATGAACGTGGTTTTAATCAGGCAGAGTTATTAGTAGCATGTTTACCTGTCAAAATTTCTTATCCCTCATTAAGAAGAAGAGAAACAGAAAAGCAAAGTAAGAAGACACGTAAAGAAAGGCTTTCGGGAAGTAATCCTTTTTATTTTCAGGGAGAAGATATGTTTCATGATCAACATATCTTACTCGTTGATGATGTATATACGACAGGAATTACAGTTAGACAAATTGGAAGTCTTTTATACGATAGAGGAGCGAGGGAAGTTTCTAGTTTGACGCTTTGTAGAAGTTGATCTGTAACTGTCGAAAGGGATAATAAAAAGACGATAAGTCTTCTTTGACTTCGTAAGTTGTCATTCGTTATAGTCAAAGTATGGGGCGAATGCCCTGATTTTTAGAGTGAAGGGAATGGAATGAACATGCAAGGAAGAGTGAAATGGTTCAATGCAGAAAAGGGATTTGGGTTTATTGAGCGTGAAGATGGTGATGATGTGTTTGTTCATTTTTCTGCTATTCAACAAGATGGCTATAAGTCATTAGAAGAAGGACAACAAGTTGAGTTTGACATTGTAGATGGAGCACGTGGACCACAAGCAGCTAATGTTGTAAAACTGTAGGAATATTGTTTTTGGGAAGAGAGAGCTGCGTTTGTGGCAACGTTATATATATGGTAGAACCTCTTGTTTTTTGCAAGGGGTTTTTGTTATGAATCAAGTTGTCAAAAAGTTGTTTCTTTTCTGTAACGAATTGTCCACAGTTATATTCGTTATTCACGATGTTAATAGGATAAAATAAAGATAGAAACGATGCATCTTTTCATTTCAACAAAAAACGATAAAAAAATCGCAATTCCACTAATTTTTTTAAAAAAGTTAGAAGGAGTTTTTAAGCCAATGTCGAAATTATAGTACATAGGCTTGAAAGGAGGAATTCATCTATGAAATTCAACATTCGTGGTGAAAATATTGAAGTAACTCCAGCATTAAAGGAATATGTAGAGAAAAAACTAAGTAAGTTAGAGCGTTATTTTGATACATTCCCAGAGATTAAAGTTAATTTAAAAGTATACTCTGACAAGCAACGTGTCGAGGTAACAATTCCATTTACTGATTTATTACTTCGTGCAGAAGAAACTAATAGCGATATGTACGCTGCTATCGATTTAGTAGTTGATAAACTTGAGCGACAAATTCGTAAACATAAAACAAAGGTAAATCGTAAGTTACGTGAGAAAGGTTCTATGAAAACGAACTTTATCCTTCCAGAAGCAGTAGCTGTTCTGGATGCGGTAGAAGAGGATGAATTAGAACTTGTACGTACAAAACGATTTGATTTAAAACCGATGGACGTTGAAGAAGCGATCCTACAAATGGATATGCTAGGACATAATTTCTTCGTCTTCACAAATGCTGATACAAATGAAACTAATGTTGTATACGGCCGTAAAGATGGGAAATATGGTTTAATCGAAACTAAATAATAATTCAAAAGCGCAGCCGAAATGGCTGCGCTTTTTTTGCTGAAAATA
Organism: Bacillus sp. AY18-3; assembly: GCF_008042305.1. NCBI lineage: Bacteria > Bacillati > Bacillota > Bacilli > Caryophanales > Bacillaceae > Bacillus > Bacillus sp. AY18-3. The sequence goes on from NZ_QKQR01000009.1 coordinate 171,802, forward strand.
GATTTTTTTTAAAAGTTTTCTTAATTTAGAACGAGACATTCGGCCGATTGTTGTCATAGTTATAAGACAAGTGTTACAATTATCATTAGGTATATACATTTTAGTTTTTTAATTAGGAGAAAAATTGGTATAACATACATTTGATTTTTATAACGACTGATTGTAATAGAAAAAGAAAAAACAATCGGAAGTTTTATTTTAATAAAAAAGAGGAGCGTATTTCCTATGATCGGTATTTTAAAAAAGGTATTTGATGTAAATCAACGCCAAATTAAACGTATGCAGAAGACAGTTGAGCAAATTGATGCATTAGAATCATCTATTAAGCCACTAACAGATGAACAATTAAAAGGAAAGACGCTTGAATTTAAAGAACGTCTAACAAAAGGTGAGACAGTAGATGATCTACTTCCTGAAGCTTTTGCAGTTGTTCGCGAAGCTGCGACTCGTGTTCTTGGAATGCGTCCGTATGGCGTGCAGTTAATGGGTGGTATTGCCTTACATGAAGGGAATATCTCTGAGATGAAAACGGGTGAAGGTAAAACATTAACATCTACATTACCTGTATATTTAAATGCTTTAACAGGAAAAGGTGTTCACGTTGTTACAGTCAATGAATACTTAGCACAACGTGATGCGAGCGAAATGGGACAACTTCATGAGTTCCTAGGCTTAACAGTAGGAATTAACTTAAACAGCATGTCACGCGAAGAGAAACAAGAGGCTTATGCTGCTGATATTACGTATAGCACAAATAATGAGCTTGGATTCGATTACTTACGTGACAACATGGTTTTATATAGAGAACAGTGCGTTCAGCGTCCACTTCATTTTGCTATTATCGATGAAGTCGATTCTATTTTAGTCGATGAAGCACGTACGCCGCTTATTATTTCGGGACAAGCTCAAAAATCAACAGAGCTATACATGTTTGCAAATGCATTCGTTCGTACATTAGAAAATGAAAAAGAGTATTCATTTGATGTGAAAACGAAAAATGTAATGTTAACTGAAGATGGTATTACGAAAGCAGAGAAAGCTTTCCATATTGAAAACTTATTCGATTTAAAACATGTCGCACTTCTTCACCATATTAATCAGGCGCTTCGTGCACACGTTGTTATGCATCTTGATACAGATTATGTTGTACAAGAAGGCGAAATCGTAATTGTAGACCAATTCACTGGTCGTCTTATGAAAGGTCGTCGTTATAGCGAAGGTTTGCACCAAGCTATTGAAGCAAAAGAAGGCGTAGAAATTCAAAATGAAAGTATGACACTCGCAACAATTACGTTCCAGAACTATTTCCGTATGTATGAAAAGTTATCTGGTATGACTGGTACAGCGAAAACGGAAGAAGAAGAATTCCGTAGTATTTACAATATGAATGTTATCGTAATTCCAACGAATAAAGATATTATTCGTGATGACCGTGCTGATTTAATCTTCAAATCAATGGAAGGCAAATTCAATGCAGTTGTTGAGGATATTGTAAATCGTCATAAACAAGGGCAACCTATTCTTGTCGGTACAGTTGCAATTGAAACATCAGAGCTTATTTCAAAAATGTTAACACGTAAAGGTGTACGCCATAACATTTTAAACGCGAAAAACCATGCGCGTGAAGCAGATATCATTGCAGAAGCTGGTATGAAAGGTGCTGTAACGATTGCGACGAATATGGCTGGTCGTGGTACGGATATTAAGCTTGGAGACGATATTAAAAACGTTGGTCTAGCAGTTATCGGTACAGAGCGTCACGAAAGCCGTCGTATTGATAATCAGTTACGTGGTCGTGCTGGTCGTCAAGGGGACCCTGGTGTAACGCAGTTCTACTTGTCTATGGAAGATGAACTAATGCGCCGATTCGGTTCTGACAATATGAAAGCGATGATGGATCGTCTTGGTATGGATGATTCACAGCCGATTGAAAGTAAAATGGTTTCTCGTGCGGTAGAATCTGCACAAAAACGTGTAGAAGGAAATAACTATGATGCACGTAAGCAGTTACTGCAGTACGATGATGTACTTCGTCAGCAACGTGAAGTTATTTACAAACAGCGTCAAGAAGTAATGGATTCTGAGAATTTACGCAGTATTATTGAAGGTATGATGAAATCTACAGTAGAACGTGCTGTTGCGCTTCATACACAAGAGGAAATTGAAGAAGATTGGAACATTAAAGGTCTTGTTGACTACTTAAATGCCAACCTTCTGCAAGAAGGCGATATAAAAGAAGAAGAGTTACGTCGTCTTGCTCCAGAGGAAATGAGCGAGCCAATTATCGCGAAATTAATAGAGCGTTACAACGACAAAGAAAAGCTTCTGCCAGAAGAGCAAATGCGTGAGTTCGAAAAAGTTGTTGTATTCCGTGTAGTAGATACGAAATGGACAGAGCATATTGATGCGATGGATCACCTTCGTGAAGGTATTCATTTACGTGCTTACGGTCAAATTGATCCACTTCGTGAGTATCAAATGGAAGGATTCGCAATGTTCGAGTCAATGATTGCTTCTATTGAAGAGGAAATTTCTCGTTACATTATGAAAGCTGAAATTGAACAAAACTTAGAGCGTCAAGAAGTTGTTCAAGGTGAAGCTGTTCATCCATCTAGCGATGGCGAAGAAGCGAAGAAAAAACCAGTTGTAAAAGGTGACCAAGTAGGCCGCAACGATTTATGTAAATGTGGTAGCGGTAAAAAATATAAAAACTGCTGTGGTATCGGGAAGTAATACAGGGCGGTAGCCCAGATTGCTTTGCAAAATTTTACATCAAAAATGTATAATTAAGAAAGTTTAAACTCTCTCCGTCATAAGTGGAGAGAGTTTCCCTTGTTCTCATAAGAAAGTAACAGCAATTACATAGAGGTGAAGGAAATGGAATTAGTAGAAATTAGACAAGAATTAGAGAAAATGGCTAAGAGATTAGCGGCTTTTAGGGGGTCTCTTTGACCTTCCTACTAAGGAGAAACAAATTGCAGAGTTAGAAGAGACAATGATGGGTGCAGGATTTTGGGATGACCAACAAGGCGCACAAGCTGTAATTAACGAAGCTAATGCACTGAAAGAGATGGTTGGAAAGTTCCGTCAGTTAGATGAGACCTTCGAAAATTTAGAAATCACGCATGAGCTTTTAAAAGAAGAGTATGATGAAGATTTACATGAGGAGCTTGAATCAGAAGTGAAAGGCTTAATTCAAGAAATGAATGAGTATGAGCTTCAGCTACTACTAAGCGATCCTTATGATAAAAATAACGCTATTTTAGAATTACACCCAGGTGCTGGTGGAACAGAGTCACAAGACTGGGGTTCTATGTTATTACGTATGTACACACGTTGGGCTGAAAAACGTGGGTTTAAAGTAGAAACGGTTGACTACTTACCAGGTGATGAAGCTGGTATTAAGAGTGTTACTTTATTAATTAAAGGTCATAACGCTTACGGTTATTTAAAGGCAGAGAAAGGTGTACATCGTCTTGTACGTATCTCGCCATTCGATTCTTCAGGCCGTCGTCATACATCGTTCGTATCTTGTGAAGTCGTACCTGAGTTCAATGATGAAGTTGAAATCGAAATACGTTCAGAAGACTTAAAAGTTGATACGTACCGTGCAAGTGGTGCAGGTGGACAGCATATTAATACGACAGACTCAGCAGTTCGTATTACACATACACCAACAAACACAGTTGTAACATGTCAGTCAGAGCGTTCACAAATTAAAAACCGTGAGCACGCGATGAAAATGTTAAAAGCGAAATTATACCAAAAGAAATTAGAAGAGCAACAAGCGGAGTTAGATGAAATTCGCGGTGAACAAAAAGAAATCGGATGGGGTAGCCAAATTCGTTCTTACGTATTCCACCCGTATTCTCTTGTGAAAGACCACCGTACAAATACAGAGGTTGGTAACGTGCAAGCAGTTATGGATGGAGAAATTGATCCATTTATTGATGCTTACTTACGTTCTCGCATCTAATAAGCGAAAAAAAGCCAACAAAGTTGTCGGCGTATGCTGAGGATAATCGAGGATATAAAGAATTTGATTTTATTTCTATAGATGAAGTAAAGAGGAAGAGAAGTTGGAAACGACAACTTCTCTTTTTGATGAGATTATATGTAGCATACAATGTTGTATATTGTATTGTAAAAAGTAGAGAATAGTAAAACAGAGTGGCAATAGAGTAAGACTTGAACAGAACTTTTCTGATTTTCTGTTCAACAAGAATTCTTTATAGAAGTTTTTATGTTGTTCACAGAATTGAAACAACTTATGAAAGCTTTATATTATCAGGGTTTTTACTGTATTTTTGAAAAATATGAAATATACCTTAGTTTTTCTATATAAAGATAATGCTTATAATGAAAATGAGTGTGTTAGGAATGAAAAGAATATCAACAATGGGGAGCGATAGAAGTGAAAAAGAAATTGTTGGCTATTGCGTTAGGAACATCAGTCGTTTTTGCTTTAGGAGCATGTGGAAATAAAGAAGAGAGTAAGCCTTCGAAACAATCTGCAAGCACAGATAGCGCAGAGCAAATTTACCAAAAAAGTTGTATAGGCTGTCACGCGAAAGATTTATCGGGAGCAACTGGACCGGATTTACGAAAAGTGGGACAGAAATATGATGCAGCAGAGATTGAAAAGATTATTGAAAAAGGTCGCGGTTCCATGTCACCAGGAATTATTCAAGGTGAGGATGCGAAAAAAGTAGCTGAGTGGTTAGCTGAACATAAATAAAAAGGGTGAACTGGACGGGTTGGTTATATAATCTTATCCCAAAATGATTTTGGGTAAGAACTATGACGACTCGTTTCCTTTTTTTTTGATGTAACATAACTGTAACAAAAATGTATCCGAACTGGAAACCGTTTGATGTTACAATGAGGTTTGTAGAATTTTGCTGAAATATATTACATAGAGTAGCGCTGCTAATAAAAAGCATGAATGGAAGCTACCTTCAACAAGAGTGGTTAAGCGAGAATAAAAGGTTATCTTTTATTTTCAGATGTACAGAAAAGTATTTCGAAAAAAATCATTAAGTATTGGGTGATAAATAATGATAAAAATGACGAATGTTTATAAGGAGTACCCGAATGGTATGAAAGCCATTGCTGGTCTCACAGTTAACATTAAACAAGGTGAGTTTGTATACGTAGTTGGACCGAGTGGAGCCGGGAAATCTACATTTATTAAAATGATGTATCGTGAAGAGAAGCCATCTACAGGATCAATTAATGTAAATGGACTTGTTATTGAAACATTAGCAGAAAGAGATGTTCCATATTTCCGTCGTCAATTAGGCGTAATTTTCCAAGATTTTAAATTACTACCTAAGTTAACGGTATATGAGAATGTTGCGTTTGCTTTAGAAGTAATTGAAGAAGAAAAAGAAGCCATTCGTGAGCGTGTAACAGAAGTTTTAGGTCTTGTAGGTCTTGAGGATCGTGCAGACGCACTACCAAGTGAACTTTCGGGCGGAGAGCAGCAACGTGTTGCGATTGCGAGAGCAATTGTTAATAGACCAAAGGTTGTAATTGCTGATGAGCCAACAGGTAACTTAGATATTGAAACAGCTCTTGATATTATGAAGATTTTTACGCGTATTAACGAGCGTGGTACAACGATTGTTATGGCGACACATAACTCAGATATCGTAAATACAATTCGTCATCGTGTAATCGCGATTGAAGGCGGAAAAATTGTTCGAGATGAGATTGAGGGAGGATACGGATATGAAGGCTAAGACCCTTAGTCGACATTTGCGAGAAGGTGTAAAGAATCTATCACGTAACGGATGGATGACATTTGCTTCTGTTAGTGCAGTAACAGTTACATTATTACTTGTAGGTGTCTTTTTAACAGCGATAATGAATATGAACCATTTTGCGACGAAAGTAGAGCAAGATGTAGAAATTCGTGTACACATTGATCCAGCAGCAAAAGAAGCTGATCAAAAGAAATTAGAAGATGATATGAGTAAGATTGCAAAAGTAGAATCTATTAAATATTCTTCTAAAGAAGAAGAGCTAAAACGCTTAATTAAAAGCTTAGGTGATAGCGGAAAAACGTTTGAGTTATTTGAACAAGATAACCCACTTAAAAACGTATTCATTGTAAAAGCAAAAGAACCAACAGATACAGCGACAATCGCGAAAAAGATTGAGAAAATGCAGTTTGTAAGTAATGTTCAATACGGTAAAGGTCAAGTTGAAAAATTATTTGATACTGTAAAAACAGGACGTAATATCGGGATTGCGTTAATTGCAGGTCTTTTATTCACAGCGATGTTCTTAATCTCTAATACAATTAAAATTACAATTTATGCTCGTAGTACAGAAATCGAAATTATGAAACTGGTAGGTGCAACAAACTGGTTTATTCGTTGGCCGTTCTTATTAGAGGGATTATTCCTAGGAGTATTAGGATCAATTATTCCAATTGGCTTAATTCTAGCTACGTATAATTCACTACAAAGTGTGTTTAACGAAAAACTTGGCGGAACAATTTTCGAACTTCTACCATACAGTCCTTTCGTATTCCAATTAGCTGGTTTACTAGTGTTAATCGGGGCTTTAATCGGTATGTGGGGAAGTGTAATGTCAATTCGTCGCTTCTTAAAAGTATAAAAAGTTGCAAACATAATTCGTACAAGCTTATCATATAGTAGAAATAGGTAAAGGCATCACACACTGTGTGATGCCTTTTGCTACACCACCTGTGTGTTTTGGAAAGGGGAATTCCGCATTGAAACGTAGAGTTGCAATTATTGGAATGGTTGTTGCATTTTTAATTGGTGCTGGCGGAATGTTTGCAGGTATGTCTTTATTTGGGGTTAACCCAGCAGAAGTAACGCAAACAATTTCGAGTGGAAACGCTAGCACCTCACAAGGGAATTTGGCAAAAATTAATGAGGCGTATGCACTAATTGATTCACGTTATGTGGAAGACGTGAAGGATGACAAGTTAGTCGAAGGTGCAATACAAGGCATGTTGTCTACGCTGAAGGACCCTTATTCCACGTATATGGATAAAGAAACGGCTAAACAGTTTAGTGAATCACTTGATCCTGAGCTAGAGGGGATCGGGGCTGAGGTGAACAAAACGGACGGTAAGCTTATTATCGTATCTCCAATTAAAGGCTCACCGGCAGAAAAGATTGGAATTAAACCGAATGACCAAATTTTATCTGTAGATGGAAATAGTGTGAAAGATTTATCACGTGAAGAAGCAGTATTAAAGATTCGTGGTAAAAAAGGAACGACTGTCGCGATTGAAATTAAGCGTGCAGGAGTAGCTGATCCGATTGTATTTAAAATTAAGCGTGAAAAAATTCCAATCTTCACGGTGTTTAGTTCTGTGAAACAAGAGAGCGGAAAAGATATCGGTTATATGCAAATCACTTCTTTTGCTGAAAATACAGCGAAAGAATTTAAGGATCAGTTAAAAGAGTTAGAGAAGAAAAACATAAAAGGCTTAGTTATTGACGTGCGTGGTAATCCTGGTGGCTACTTAAATAGTGTAGAAGAGATACTAGGGGAAATTATGACGGATAAAAAGCCGATGCTACAAGTAGAGCAACGAAATGGTGAGAAAAAGAAATTCTCTACGGAACTGAAAGAGAAAAAGCCATATCCAATTTCAGTATTAATTGATAACGGAAGTGCTTCTGCTTCAGAGATTTTAGCGGGTGCGCTAAAAGAGGGAGAAGGATACGATTTAATTGGTGAAAAAACGTTTGGTAAAGGTACTGTTCAGCAAGCCGTTCCATTTAAAGATGGCAGCAACATTAAATTAACGATGTTTAAATGGTTAACACCGGATGGAAACTGGATTCATAAAAAAGGAATCGCGCCAACAGTAGAAGTGAAGCAACCAGATTATTATCATGCGACACCAATTCAAATTGAAAAGACACTTTCATACAATTCAAATGATGTGCAAGTAAAACACGCGCAAGAAATGCTTAAGAGTTTAGGATATGTACCAGGGCGTGAAGATGGATACTTTAGTAAAGAGACAGAATCAGCGCTGAAAGCATTCCAAAATGCGAATGAGATGGAAGCGACGGGACAGCTTGATAAAAAGACAGCTGAGGCGATTCAAACTAAAATTATTGAAAAAATCCGTTCTGGAGAAAATGATCTACAATTACAGTCCGCATTAAAATTAATAGTGAAATAAAGTGAAACTTTAATCAGTGGGGGTTTTCTTCATCCCCACTAATTATTAGTTGAACCAATCGGACTTTTATGGGCAGTGGATCCCCCACCTAAATTCTTTGCTTTCGCTGAATTTTGAGGTGGGGGTCTTACTGCCCATTAAAGCGAAATAAAAAGAAATACAGGCAGTTTGCTGCCTGTATTTTTTTGTGTTAAACAAACGTTTGTCCAGTTATGATAATATAAAAAGAAAGAATGATATAAATGGTGGTGAATGAGTTCGTGGAGGCATGGATTTTTGAAATAATGCGGGCAGTTGGACGTTTTTTCTTACACCCTGCTGTCTATGTATTTTTAATAAGTAGTATCTTCGTTGGATACTTACGTATGTTACGAGAACGAAAGGATTTTTCCTTTAAAGTTTATGATATTTGGTTTGAACTGCGAACATCTCTATTTGCGGGAGTTGGATACGGATTAATCGTATCTATTCTTACAATTGGACTTGGCCTTGTCGTTTCCAAAGCGAGCTTATGGGTCATCTTACTTTGGACGTTATTATTTGGATTAACTGCTATGTATCGATATTTATCAGCAGCTTATACATTTAGTATCGCAATTGTATGCGTTCTAGTATCTTCTAAGCTACCAGTTTCCTTCTTACAGCTTGGAGAAGGGGAAGAGAGTACGATTGTATCTCTTGCTATTTTACTAGGTGTCATGCTCGTTGTAGAGGGCTTGTTGATTTCTAAAAATGCAGTAGGATATTCTACGCCGAAGATTAGGAAGGGTAAGCGTGGGCTAAAGATTGGTTTACACGAATCAAAGCGTTTATGGATCGTTCCTATTTTTATTCTTATACCAGGTGATGCAGTAACGCAGTTTATTTCATGGTGGCCTGTCGTTTCAATCGGTTCACATACCTATTCTCTATTCCTCGTTCCATTTTTAATTGGATTTATGAGAAAGATTAGAAGTTATGAGCCAACGGAAGCTTTATTATTTACAGGAAGGCGTGTCTACGGATTAGCAGGAATTGTACTTGTTTTAGGAATCGCAAGTTATTGGTGGCACGTACTTGCCATTATCGCAATGGGAGTCGCAATGCTTGGGCGTTTCACAATTTCCATGCAAGAAAAAATTGCCGATGAGACGAGACCGGCGTATTTCGCTGCACGTAATGATGGACTTGTTGTATTAGATACAATCCCGAATACAATTGGGGCAGAGCTGAATTTACTGCCTGGAGAAGTGATTACGAAAGTAAATGGAGTCATTCCAAGAAGCGCTGAGGAATTTTATGATGCGCTTCAAACGAAGACGACAGGAGCATTTTGTAAATTAGAAGTATTAGATACAAATGGAGAGCTTCGCCTTGCCCAAACGGCATTATACGCCGGAGGACATCACGAATTAGGAATTGTGTTTGTTCAGCAGGAGCATGAGTGGGATTCGGAAGCGATGTAATAGAAGAAAGGGTATCACCTTGTGGTGATACCCTTTTTGGTTGTGGGGGCGGGATTAGTAGTAAATGAAATTTATATCGGTGATTATTCAAATATATCGAATTTATGAAAAAAACGACAACCATCGCAAACATTCTTTTTAGTTTCATAGACGGATAACTTGAATAATTATTTGATAATGGTTATCATTTAGGGAGTCTTTTTAATTTTGGAAAATGGAGGTAAGATATGCTACGTAAATTTTTTTCTTACTATAAACCGTATAAAGGTTTATTTATACTCGACTTTTCTTGCGCAGTTGTCGCAGGGTTACTAGAACTTGGCTTCCCGCTTATCGTAAATCAATTTATTGATAAGTTATTGCCAGGACAAAACTGGACGCTTATTTTATGGGCTTGTTTCGGTTTACTTGCAGTGTATATATTAAATGCAGGCTTACAATATGTCGTTACATATTGGGGACATATGCTTGGTGTTAACATTGAAACGGATATGAGACAGAAATTATTTGATCACATTCAAAAGCTATCATTCAGATTTTTTGACAATAATAAAACAGGTCATTTAATTTCACGTCTTACAAACGACTTAATGGAAATTGGGGAAATTGCTCACCATGGGCCAGAAGATTTATTTATCGCTGTTATGACTTTAGTTGGGGCATTCTCATTTATGATGATGATCAACTGGAAGTTAGCGTTATTAACGTTCTTCGTTATTCCATTCCTATTGTGGTTGGCACTTTACTTCAATAAAAAAATGACAGGTACGTTTAGACGTTTATTCTCAGACGTTGCTGATTTCAATGCATGTATTGAGAACAACGTTGGCGGTATCCGTGTTGTACAAGCATTCGGAAATGAAAAGTTTGAGAAAGAGCAATTTGCTGTAAACAATGCTCGTTTCCGTACAACGAAATTAATGGCGTATAAAATTATGGCGTTAAATTCATCGATTAGTTATATGCTCATGCGTCTCGTAACGCTCTTCGTCTTAATATGCGGTACATGGTTTGTTCTGCAAGGTGAATTAACGTACGGTGGATTTATCGGATTCGTTCTATTAACGAATATTTTCTTCCGCCCAATTGAAAAAATTAATGCGGTAATCGAAAGCTATCCGAAAGGGATCGCTGGTTTTAAGAGGTATGTAGAGCTTCTTGAAACAGAGCCAGATATTGTAGATGCTAAAGACGCGATGGAAGTTAAACATGTACATGGTGATATTCAATATAGCAACATTACATTCGGATATGAAAATAAAGAACCGATTTTAAATGATATTAGTTTGAAAATACATGCAGGTGAAACAGTTGCTTTCGTAGGACCATCAGGAGCTGGAAAAACGACGTTATGTAGTCTATTACCACGTTTTTATGAACAATCGTCTGGATCGATTCAAATTGATGGTATTGATACGAAAGATATGACGTTATCTTCACTTCGTAAGCAAATTGGAATTGTGCAGCAAGATGTGTTCTTATTCTCAGGAACAATTCGTGAAAATATTGCTTACGGAAACTTAAAGGCGTCAGAAGCTGAAATTTGGCAGGCAGTAAAACGTGCGCAGTTAGAAGACTTAATTTACTCACAACCAGACGGTTTAGATACCGTTATCGGTGAGCGTGGGGTGAAACTTTCTGGTGGACAGAAGCAGCGTCTAGCGATTGCTCGTATGTTCTTGAAAAACCCGCCAATTTTAATATTAGATGAAGCGACTTCCGCATTAGATACAGAGACGGAACTGGCGATTCAAAAATCACTTGCTGAACTATCTGTGGGCCGTACAACATTAGTTATTGCTCACAGACTTGCAACGATTAAAAATGCAGATCGTATCGTCGTTGTAAATAAAGATGGTATTGCAGAACAAGGTTCACATGATGAATTAATTGAACAAGGCGGAGGATACAGCAGGTTATACGAAGCACAGTTCAGTTCGTAAATATAATTTCTGCTGAATTAGTGCACCATAAGTAAGTGAAAATCTTATATGGGAGGCTATGAAGCATGATTGTAACAACAACGTCTACAATTCAAGGAAAAGAAATTATTGAGTATATCGATATCGTCAATGGAGAAGCGATTATGGGCGCGAATATCGTTCGTGACCTTTTCGCCTCTGTCCGTGACGTTGTCGGCGGTCGTGCGGGCGCTTATGAAAGTAAATTAAAAGAAGCGCGCGACATTGCAATGGAAGAGATGAAAACTTTCGCAAGACAAAAAAATGCGAATGCAATTGTTGGTATCGACGTGGATTACGAAGTAGTTCGCGAAGGAATGCTAATGGTTGCAGTGAGCGGAACTGCTGTCCGTATTTAAAGTGAAAAAGCCGTGCTGATGCACGGCTTTTTCACTTTTATTAATGCTATTCTATGTCGAAGTTCCAATATTTCTTGGGAAATGCGGAAGGCCCTGTCGATATATAAGGAAGACATTAGAGCGCTTCTTTACATTTCTGGATTTGAACTAATAATGTTTCGTATTCTTGTTCGAGAGATGGGATATCATCGTGATGATTTGGCATGGAAATTCGGCCGATAATTTCTGTTAATTTTGTTTGTAATCGTAATAATTCTTGTTCAGTTACGTTTACAGAATCCCCGGTGGTTCTTTTTGTGTATTGCTCGTAATTACCGTGGAATATTCTTGGTTCACTCTCATCTACTTGTAGAATATGGTCTGCAACAGAGCGAATAAAGGCACGGTCATGGCTGATGAAAAGTATTGTGCCAGGATATTCTTGTAACATGATTTCTAATTCTTCTTGCGTCGCTAAGTCTAAATAGTTTGTCGGTTCATCGAGCAGAAGCATATTATAGTTTCCTAAAAATACTTTTGCGAGTGCGACCTTCATTCGTTCGCCGCCACTTAAGACATGTACAGGTTTATGAACATCTTCACGGCGGAATAAAAGCCGTGCAAGTATTGTTCGAACGAATGCTTCTGTATAGTTGGTTTCTTCTAGAACGTTCTCTAAAATGGTTTTATCTGTTTTTAAAATTGATAGTGTTTGTTCAAAGTATCCAATTTTACAACTTTTCGAAAGCTGAATGCCACGCTCGTTTGCGAGAAGCACGTTGAACAAAGTTGTTTTGCCGCTTCCGTTTGCACCTAAAATAGCAAGTTTTGCACCAGGGACAATAGTTCCATTCATATTTTTAAATAGTGTGCGGTCGCCTATTTTCTTTGTTGCTTTATTGAACTGTACTGCCACTTTACTATGAATGGGTGTATGGTATTGCACGTCAAACTGAGTCTGAGAAAGATCCTTTGGCTTTTCTTTCTTTTCTAGTTTTTCGAGACGTGTTTCTAGTGCTTTCGCTGCTTTGCTAACCTGTTCTTGGCCATGAGCCCCGCTTAACTTATAAAGTTTAGATTCAGATGAACTGAAGCGAGTTGGGATTTTTGTCATATTAGAAGCACGTTGCTTTTTTTGTGAAATTGATTGCTCTAAACGATTTTTTTCTTGTATATATTGATCATATTCTGCTTGTTTTTGTGTTCGTTCACGTTCTTTTTGCTTTCGATAGTTGGAATAGTTTCCTTTATACTCTTGAATCGTCCCGTCTTCAATTTCAATAATTTTTGTACATATATTATCTAGAAATTCACGATCATGCGATATTAAAACAAGTGACCCTTTATAAGATAAAAGTGCCTTTTCCAATTGCTCTGTACCAACCATATCTAAGTGGCTTGTTGGTTCATCAGCAAATAAAATTCCTGCATCTTGTTCGAGAGCATGAGCAATCTTTAGCCGCATTCGTTCACCACCGCTCATTGCATCTGTAACGTTTGAAATACTCCATTTTCCTTTTGCGAGAGCAGAAGTGGTTTCCGGTAGTTCCTCGCTAAGTTGAGGAATGATGCTGATAGAACTATGATGAGTTACTATGCCTTTGTCAGCTTCTATTTCTTTACTTAATATTTGTAATAACGTAGATTTACCAGCTCCGTTGACTCCGACAATTCCTATGCGATCCTGTGCTTGAATTTCCAGTGACGGTAACGTAAATAGTGTGCGATCACCAAAGCTCTTTTCAATATTGCGTGCGAATAAAATAGTCATAAAAAAACCTCCCTAGTTTCACTAGAGAGGATAAACGTCGCCCTTGCATGTAAAAAATCGTACATAAATAAACGATTTTTTTACATGATCGTTTCGAAAGAAAGTATCGACAAATGGACAGACTAATCCCCTGCTAGTTTTCATCATTTTTTGTTCACTATTTGTGATGGATGAAATAAATAAGAGAATTAGAACTTCATTGGTCAAAGTACCTTCCTTTCATAATGTTACTTTTATTGTATGCGCATACAAAATGGTTTGTCAAACTTATTTCTATTTACTATTTTTGAACTTATTATTATACAATTGTACTTTTGCTAGAGCCTCAGCATCATTTTTGATTTCATCCAATCCATTCGCATCCCCAATAACATACCCTTCAAATGATGAACCAACAAAATCAAAGATATATTGGAACTGAGCAATAAGCGGTAATGCTTTCAGCTTTGGATTGTCTCCGCCAACGATGACAACGTACATTTTTTTACCTTTCATTTTTTCTTTGAAATGAAGAGATGTATCACGCAAGCTTTGTGACCAGCGATCGACGAAGTTTTTCATATGACCGCTCATTCCATACCAGTATAGCGGTGTAGCAAAGATAATTGTGTCGTGCTCTAACATACGCTCGATTAACTGCTCGTAGTCATCATTTACAGGTTGGAATCCTTCTGCATCATGGCGCTGATCTATGATTGGGTGGACGATATGATCACGCAAGTAAATTTGTTCTGTTTCAATTCCATCAATCACCATATGTGATAAAGCTTCTGTATTTCCGTTTTGTCTTGAACTGCCATGTATAACAAACATGTAATCATCCCTTTTCTTTTGTTTGCTTTAGGAGTGAAACGTGTTTTTGCAAATTCGTTTGAATGCTAGAAAGTAATGAGATTTGCTTCGTTACTTCATTAAGTTTATCTTCATAAAGCGTAAGGATACTGCTGCAAGGATTTTCGTACAGGTGCGGCTCTATTTCGAGGCAGCGCAGCATCCTTGCCGTCTCTTCTAAATTTAAGCCAATTTGTAAGTACATTTGAATAAGCTCCACTTTTTCGATGGCACTTTCATCAAAGTCACGGTAGCCATTTGCGAGGCGCTTAGAAGGGAGTAATCCCTTTTCTTCATAATGTCTTAGTGATCTTTCGCTAACCCCGGTTTCTTTTGATAACTCTCCAATTCGCAATGTGTTTCACCCCTTGTACATGTATTGTAAACCTTCACACTAATGTGAAGGTCAATGCTGTTTTTTCGCAAAAGAGTCTACATAATTTAAAAACACCTGAATAGCTTTAGACGGGATGAAGTATTTGCCGCGCACGATGGAGAATGGACGGATGAGTTGTTCATTTGGAACTTCGACGTGGAATAGCTCTTTTGCCAGTAACTCTTTCCGTACAGTCCAATCAGAAAGTATAGCGATGCCAAGCCCGGCACTAACTGCTTCTTTCACGCTTTGGATACTACTGAATGTAAAGAAGCGCTTCAATTTTAAATGGTGTTGATGAATAAAGCGGTCACTATAAGCGCGTGTTCCAGAACCACTTTCTCTTAATACCCATACTTGATCTTGGAGTGTGCTTTCATTTATTTCATTTGTGCGGAGCAGTGGATGATTTGGCGGGACGACGAGCTTCATTTCATCTTGCATAAACGTTTCAACGTCCACGTCGGCGTATACGACTTGCCCTTCGACTAAGCCGATATCGATTTGATTAGAGCGAAGGCTTTGCAAAACGTCTTCTGTATTTGAGATAAAGGTATGAACTTCAACGTGTGGATTTTCATTCGCATAGTTAGCCAGTATTTTTGGAAGTAAGTATTCGCCAATTGTGAAACTAGCACCGATGCGAAGAGTTCCTGTTACAACGTTATGTAGCTCGTTAATTTCTTGCTTAGCATCTTCATAAAGAGAGAGCATTTGTTTTGCGTGTATATATAATATGTTTCCAGCTTCCGTCACTTGAACGTGCTTCGGAGAGCGCTGAATAAGTGTAGTGCCAAATTCGTTTTCTAAGTTGCGTATATGCATACTTACGCCAGGTTGTGAAAGGTTTAATAATTCTGCTGCACGGGAGAAATGCTTCTGTTCAACGACAGTAACAAATATTTTTAAAATGTCTACGTTCATGTAATGGGCTCCTTTCTTTTTCTATCATCTTATCATAAGTATTTCTGATGATAGAGATTCAATATTGATATTAAACTTATTATAGAAACTCTCTTATAATATAAGTAGAAAGAACATGCATGTTCCAATACGATTATTGGAGTGGTACAAAGTGGAACAAACACTTGTTATACAAAAGAAGAAGGGCTTTGGATTTTCGCAAGGTATTGGGATTACGTTATTAATCGCAATTGCCGCGAAATATTTAGCAGAGCTTCCATTTTTAAATATTATGGGACAATTAGTAATTGCTATTCTAATTGGGATGGTTTGGCGCGCAGTCATTGGAGTTCCACAAGAAGCGATAGCTGGAACGAACTTTGCGAGTAAGAAGTTGCTGCGCTTTGGGATTATCTTACTTGGAATGCGGTTAAATCTTGTTGATATTGCGAAGGCAGGGCCGAAAGTATTGGTCATCGCTGCCGTTGTTATTACATTTACGATTTTCGTTGTATATGGGCTAACGAAAGTATTTAAGGTAGAAAAGAAACTCGGAATTTTAACAGCGTGCGGAACAGCAATTTGCGGCGCGGCTGCGGTCGTGGCAATTGCACCGCAAGTGAAAGCGAAGGATGAAGAAACGGCAGTTGGGGCAGCAATTATTGCAATTTTAGGTACAATATTTACACTTATTTATACGCTATTATACCCAGTGCTTGGCTTCTCACCGTACGGTTACGGTGTATTCTCAGGTGCGACGCTGCATGAAATCGCCCATGTCATCGCAGCTGCGGCGCCAGGAGGAAGTACGGCTGTAGACATCGCAGTTATCGTGAAATTAACGCGCGTTGCAATGCTTGTGCCAGTAGCGATTTTAATTGGATTATGGTTTGGTAAGAGTGAAGGTAGCGAGGAAAAAAAATCGTGGCGTGACCTTCCAATTCCGTGGTTCATCTTCGGATTTTTAGCGATGAGTGCAGTGCATTCGCTCGGGGTTATACCAGAAGTTGTTGCCGGATACATCGTTGTTCTTGCTTACATGCTTATTGCAATGGCGATGGCGGGGCTTGGTTTAAATGTAGAGTTTAAAACGTTCCGTAAGTTAGGAAGTAAGGCATTCGTGGCGGGGCTGATCGGCTCGGTTTTCCTTTCTATTCTTGGATACGTTCTTGTATATGCATTAGGATTTATGTAGTAGGACGAAGAAGCTGTTCCAAAAGATATTTTTGGAACAGCTTTTTTATGTTTATAGTGCTACGGGTGTCGATATATTAAAAAAATAGCTGATATAAATTTAATTACGCTTGTACTTTGTTAGAGAAGGTGATCAGTGAAACGTTTTTCTAAAATTTGTAAAGATATCTTTACTTATAACTGGAAAATATTTATAATTAAAGTAAAGATATCTTTACTTTCGAAGGTGGAGCCTATGGGTGTGAAAAATAAAATAAAAGAGTTAAGAAAGCAACATCATATAACGCAAGTTGAAATGGCAAAGGCGATGCAGGTGACGCGGCAGACGATTGTGGCGATTGAAAACCATCATTATAACCCGAGTCTAGAGTTATCCCTAAAAATCGCCAAATATTTTGGGGTGAAGGTGGAGGAAATATTTACGCTAGAGTAAGGTGAGAAAAAATGAACGATACTAAAAAGTTATTTATCGGTGCGACTTTTGGATTGTTTTTGGGAGACATTGTAGTTCATAGTATGAATCCGGCTATACCAATTTTACCGCTCGTAGTGAGTAACGTTTTAGCAATTGTATTTTTGATGATGTATTCGTATTACAAAAAGCGTAAGTACAAAAAAGAAGAACTTCCAGATATAGATGAGCGAGTAAATGAAAATATAAAAAAATATGTAAATGTCTCATTTGTATTCGCGTTTCTATTGCTTATTGTTTATATTGTTGCGAGTAAAGCAATAGGCAGAGCTGTTATACCAGTGCAAGAAATATTTATGATATGTAGTTTCTTATTTGCGGGTAGTCTCATCATAGGAGTCATGATAGGGAAACGAGCATAGCGATAGGAGGAATGAAAAATGCAAGATGAGTTTGAGAGATTTCAGTCAGATAAAGCGTTTAAATATGTAGGGTTATTTTTTACGATTAGTTTAGCGATATGGAGTTTATATAATTTAATTGTTGACGGAAATACTGGTATGCCATTTGTTTTATTTGTAATAGGGCAGTGGGTGTATTTTCTTGTGAACTATTGGCCGAAGTGGAAATATAGAAATCAAAAAGAGGCTGATCATGTATGAGTAAGTAAGATATTATACCGTTCATAGGAAGTTTGTTTTTAGCGGGTCTTGTTTTAAATATGAGTTTAATGATTTTAAGTATTTCGTGGGGAACAATCTTCATATCGAATGTAGCACTAGTCATTTTATATAGTATTGCGGAATATAGAGAACAGAAGCGTTTGAAAGAAGAGGGAGTACCGTCGATTGATGAGCGAGTTGTGAATAAGATGAAGTCATATTTTACGATTAGTATTACAAGCTTCGTGTTCTTGTTCATTATGTATCTTTGTTTAAATAAGTATTTAGATAGGCAAGCAGTACATGTAAATGAGTTGTTATATATTGCTATTTTTGGCTTATTAATAAGTATGGCATCGACGAGTGTGTTAGCAACAAGGAATAGATAGAAAAAGGGGAACTGGGATGGGATTACCGGTATTATGTGTCGCTACGGCTATTTTTGCTTTGTTTTGGGGAATGCAGAACTTCTCTCGTTATCCAGTGCCAAGCATTTGTATTATGATTGGCACTGTAGGTTTATCATATTATTTATTAGTTTCAGCTCATTATCATAAAACAGCAACGAGTGTTGTTGTTGGAGCACTTATTTTATTTTGTGGGCGTGCTGTACAAAAAGGGTTATTTCCGTAAAAGCTGTTTATACAAAGAGTATAAACAGCTTTTTGTATTTTTTTTACAAAAGGCTTGAAAGTGACGTTACGTCATCTTTTATAATGAAGAGGAAGAGGTGATGGTAGTGATTTCAATACAACAATTGACGAAAGAAACAGGGGTAACAGTACGTACATTACGTTATTATGATCAAATAGATTTATTAAAGCCGAGCGGGAAAACAGAGGGTGGACATCGGTTATATAGTGAAACTGATGTCATTCGACTACAACAAATTTTATTTTTAAAGGAAATGGGCTTTTCATTAAAAGAGGCTGCGAATATGTTAGTAAAAGGTGACCTTAACTTAAAGGGTTCTCTTGAAAAACAACTTCGGTTTGTACAGGAAGAACAAAAGAAATTCAATCGAATGGAGCGTGTTTTACAAGCTGTTGTTTATTCGGTAGATGTGGAAGGGGAACTTGATTGGAAAGTTATGTTTGAACTGATCCAGCTTTCGAAACAGTCGTCTCGTATACGTGAAATATTTCAAAATGAAGTATTTTCAAAGGAAGAACAAAAATTGCTTCATAACTTGCCAAATATGAGTGAAGAAGATCCGAATGTTTTAGAATGGGTAGATTTATTAAAGCAATTACGTACTTTTATGAAAGACGGCAAAGAAGCAGCGAGTGATGAGGTACAAGGCGCAACGAAGAGATTAATGCAGAAATGTTTAGAAATGGCCAATGGTGACGAAGCGTTTTTAGATAAGTTATGGGAAGTTAGAAAATCGAAGGAAGATTCACAGAAAATGAGCATGTATCCAATTGAAGAAGAACTTTTATTATATATGGAAGAAGCTTTTCGTATATATGATGAAAAGGAGATGGATAAATGAGTATACTTGCAGAATATCGTTGGTATTTTTTAATTGGGGCAGAGATTGTATTTTGGTTATCGGCTATCGGCTTCTTTTTACTTCGTTACGGATTCCGTTTGAAGAAGGCAAGCTTTATTATGGGGATTGTACTACTCGTAAATGAAGTGTTCATTTTAACCTTAGGAGTAGTGGATTATTACCAAACAGGAAAGTTCTCTAACTTTCAAATCATTACGATAATTATTTTATTGTATGCAGTTTTCTACGGGAAAAAGGATTTGAAGAAGCTTGATATGTTTGCGCAAAAGCTAGTTGCGAAATGGCGGAATGAACCAGCGCCAATTATGGAAGAGCACGTAGAATTAACAGGTATGGCCTATGCGAAACAGGAAATAAAAAATTGGTTATTACATCTTGTTTTATTCGTTGTTGTGCATATTTTCTTTTTCTTTCTGTACGGTTTTGTCCCGTTTGAACAATGGCATAATTGGTTAGAAACGGGGATTGTTTTAAATGAAAAAGCAAGTCGTGTTAGCCAAGTTTGGGCGATTATACTTTTAGTGGATACAGTTATTTCATTTTCATATGTTCTTTTCCCGAAGAAGGAAAAAGAAAAAGAGAAGCTACTTTCATAGAGGAAAGTAGCTTTTTCTAGTATACCAATAGTTTGTATAGGAGAGGATAACAATAGGAAAAACAGGTTTTATATGCTTATTTCTCTTTAGTTTAGTAGCATGCTCACAACCTAACATTGACATTGATAAGAAGAATGATGTCATTGTAAAGAGAGCAGGAATTTCCAATCTAGATAAATTTGAAAAGTTCGTTTTGAATGTTGACCAAGGGAAAGTTGATAAAATAAGAATTGTGCAGTATACCCATGAAGGTGATCCGATTTTTCAAACGGTAGAGCATAGTGAGAACGATATACTTTATGTGTTAGATAATAGAAAAGACCAATTTGCTGGTGAACATAAAGGATTACATAAAGATAGTTGCAAAAGTATTGTTAAAGAGCAGGGAGAATTAGAAATCACTTATAGGTTAATAGATTGTACGAGTAAAAATGGGCGCAATGGATATGATTTATTATATGTACCTAAAAAATAGAGTTAGTAGAGGAAGGAAGTTTTTACTCCTTCCTCTTTCTATGTATATATTGTCGAAAATTTTACCGAATATCTGTTCGTTTTCTTGGTTTTTTTATGAGCATTCGTGGTAAAATGGGAATACAGATTTTTTACGAGGAGGTCGGTTTTGTTTGGAACATCAATTTGAAATTATCTCAGCTTATTCCCCGCAAGGTGATCAGCCGGTAGCTATAGAAAAGCTTGTAGAGGGAATTAATAGTGGGAAGAAAAAGCAAGTGTTGCTTGGAGCAACAGGAACGGGTAAGACATTTACGATTTCAAATGTCATTAAAGAAGTGCAGAAGCCAACACTTGTTATGGCTCATAATAAAACGTTAGCAGGACAGTTATATAGTGAGCTGAAAGATTTTTTTCCGAATAATGCAGTTGAATATTTTGTTAGTTATTACGATTATTATCAGCCAGAAGCGTATGTGCCTCAAACAGATACGTTTATTGAAAAAGATGCGCAGATTAATGATGAAATCGATAAATTGCGTCACTCAGCAACATCTGCACTATTTGAACGGGATGATGTGATTATTGTTGCGAGTGTTTCGTGTATATATGGTTTAGGTTCTCCAGAAGAATACCGCGAGTTAGTTGTTTCACTTAGAGTTGGTATGGAAAAGGACCGCAATCAATTGCTTCGTGAACTTGTTGATGTGCAGTATGGACGTAATGACATTGATTTCAAGCGTGGTACATTCCGTGTGCGCGGAGATGTAGTTGAAATCTTCCCAGCATCACTTGATGAGCATTGTATTCGAATTGAATTTTTTGGCGATGAAATCGATCGTATTCGCGAAGTAAATGCGTTAACAGGTGAAGTATTAGCAGAACGTGATCATGTAGCAATCTTCCCAGCATCTCACTTCGTTACACGTGAAGAAAAGATGAAGGTCGCTATTGAAAATATAGAAAAAGAATTAGAAGAACGTTTAAAGGAATTAAATGATAATGGCAAGTTGTTAGAAGCGCAGCGTATAGAACAGCGTACACGTTATGATTTAGAAATGATGCGCGAGATGGGCTTTTGTTCAGGGATTGAAAACTATTCCCGTCATTTAACACTTCGTCCAGCGGGTGCAACGCCGTATACGTTATTAGACTATTTCCCGAAAGATTTCTTAATTGTTATGGATGAGTCGCACGTATCAGTACCGCAAGTAAGAGCGATGTATAACGGGGACCAAGCACGTAAACAAGTGCTTGTAGATCATGGATTCCGTCTGCCATCAGCTTTAGATAATAGACCGCTTACGTTTGATGAGTTTGAAGGGAAAACAAATCAAGTTATTTACGTTTCAGCAACGCCAGGACCGTACGAGTTAGAGCAGGCACCGGAAGTAATAGAACAAATTATTCGTCCAACAGGGCTTTTAGATCCACCAATTGATATACGACCAATTGAAGGGCAAATTGATGATTTATTAGGAGAAATTCAAGATCGCATTGCAAAAAATGAACGTGTATTAATTACGACTTTAACGAAGAAGATGTCAGAGGATTTAACAGACTACTTAAAAGATGTAGGAATTAAAGTGAACTATCTTCACTCTGAAATTAAAACGTTAGAACGTATTGAAATTATCCGTGATCTTCGCCTTGGTAAGTTTGACGTACTTGTCGGTATTAACTTATTACGAGAAGGATTAGATATTCCAGAAGTATCACTTGTAGCTATTTTAGATGCTGATAAGGAAGGATTCTTGCGTTCAGAGCGTTCATTAATTCAAACAATCGGTCGTGCAGCACGTAATGAAAACGGCCGCGTTATTATGTATGCAGATCGTATAACAAGATCAATGGGAATTGCAATTGAAGAAACGCAGCGTCGTCGTACTATACAAGAAGCTTACAATAAAGAGCATGGTATTACGCCGAAAACGATTCAAAAAGGCGTGCGTGATGTTATCCGTGCAACGACAGCTGCTGAAGAGCCGGAAATGTATGAAGCGGCACCAGCTAAGAAGATGACGAAAAAAGAGCGTGAAAAGACAATTGCGAAGATGGAAGCAGAGATGAAAGAAGCAGCAAAAGCGTTAGATTTCGAGCGTGCAGCTGAATTAAGAGATTTACTATTAGAATTAAAAGCGGAAGGGTGAACAGAGTGAGCATAAGCAAGGATTTTATTGTCGTAAAAGGTGCTAGAGCACATAACTTAAAAAATATTGATGTAACCATTCCGAGAAATCAGCTTGTTGTTGTGACGGGATTGTCTGGTTCAGGGAAATCATCATTAGCGTTTGATACGATTTATGCAGAAGGGCAGCGCAGATACGTAGAATCGTTATCTGCGTATGCGCGTCAGTTTTTAGGACAAATGGATAAGCCGGATGTAGATACGATTGAAGGATTGTCACCAGCGATTTCAATCGATCAAAAAACAACGAGTCGTAATCCACGTTCAACAGTCGGAACGGTCACGGAGATTTATGATTATTTACGTTTATTATTTGCGCGAATTGGTACGCCAATTTGTCCGAATCATGGTATTGAAATTACGTCACAAACAGTAGAGCAGATGGTAGACCGTGTACTTGAATATCCTGAACGTACGAAATTACAAGTGTTAGCTCCTATCGTTTCTGGGCGTAAAGGTGCACATGTGAAAGTGCTTGAAGATATTAAGAAGCAAGGGTATGTTCGTGTACGTGTTGATGGTGAAATGCTTGATGTATCTGAAGATATTGCGCTAGATAAAAATAAGAAGCATTCGATTGAAGTTGTAATTGACCGTATTGTTGTAAAAGAAGGGATTGCAAGCCGTCTTGCGGATTCTCTTGAAAGTGCATTAAAGCTTGGCGGGGGCCGAGTGTTAATTGATGTAATGGGAGAAGAGGAACTTCTATTTAGTGAACATCATGCTTGTCCGCATTGTGGTTTTTCAATCGGAGAATTAGAGCCGCGCATGTTCTCATTCAACAGTCCATTCGGGGCATGTCCTTCTTGTGATGGACTTGGTTCAAAGTTAGAGGTAGATTTAGAACTTGTCATTCCGAATTGGGATTTATCATTAAATGAACATGCGATTGCGCCTTGGGAACCGACAAGCTCACAATATTACCCGCAGCTTTTACAATCTGTATGTAATCATTACGGCGTTGATATGGATATGCCTGTGAAAGATATACCGAAAGATTTATTTGATAAAGTGTTGTACGGAAGCGGTGAAGAGAAAGTTTATTTCCGCTATGTAAATGAATTTGGTCAAGTAAAGGAAAATGAGATTTCATTTGAAGGTGTTATTCCAAATATCGAACGTCGTTATCGTGAAACGAGTTCTGATTATGTTCGTGAGCAAATGGAGAAATATATGGCAGAGCAAGCTTGTCCGAAGTGTAAAGGTGGACGCTTAAAGCCTGAGAGTTTAGCTGTTTTCGTTGGTGATAAAACGATTGCTGATGTAACGAAGTATTCTGTTCAAGAAGTACAGGAATTCTTCTCGAATGTGGAGCTAACGGAGAAACAACAAAAAATTGCTCATTTAATTTTAAGAGAAATCCAAGAGCGCGTTGGGTTCTTAGTGAACGTCGGTTTAGATTATTTAACGTTAAGTCGTGCCGCAGGAACTTTATCAGGTGGTGAGGCGCAGCGTATTCGTTTAGCGACACAAATCGGTTCTCGTCTGACTGGCGTACTTTACATTCTTGATGAGCCTTCAATCGGCTTGCATCAGCGCGATAACGATCGTCTTATTCGTACGTTGCAAGAGATGCGTGATTTAGGGAATACGTTAATTGTCGTTGAACATGATGAAGATACGATGATGGCTGCTGATTATTTACTTGATATCGGACCTGGTGCAGGTATTCACGGTGGTCAAGTTGTATCAGCGGGTACGCCAGCTGAAGTGATGCAAGATGAGAATTCGCTAACAGGAAAGTATTTAAGCGGTAAAGAGTTTATTCCAGTTCCACTTGAAAGACGTAAAGGTGACGGACGTAAAGTGGAAATTATCGGTGCAAAAGAGAATAACTTAAAGAATGCAAAGATGTCATTCCCGCTTGGTACGTTTGTAGCGATAACGGGTGTATCTGGTTCCGGTAAAAGTACGATGATTAATGAAGTACTATATAAATCATTAGCACAAAAGTTATATAAAGCGAAAGCGAAGCCAGGTACTCATAAAGAAATTAAAGGTCTTGAGCATTTAGATAAAGTAATCGATATCGATCAATCGCCAATCGGGCGTACACCACGTTCTAATCCAGCGACGTATACAGGTGTATTCGATGATATTCGTGATGTGTTTGCACAAACGAATGAAGCGAAAGTGCGTGGATATCAAAAAGGACGTTTCAGCTTTAATGTAAAAGGTGGACGTTGTGAAGCGTGCCGTGGTGATGGGATTATTAAAATCGAAATGCACTTCTTACCAGACGTATACGTTCCATGTGAAGTTTGTCATGGTAAACGTTATAACCGCGAAACGTTAGAAGTGAAGTATAAAGATAAGAACATTTCTGAAGTGTTAGGGATGACAATTGAAGATGGAGTAGAGTTCTTCGCTAATATCCCAAAAATTAAGCGTAAACTTCAAACGCTTGTAGATGTAGGTCTTGGTTATATGAAATTAGGACAGCCAGCTACGACGTTATCTGGTGGTGAAGCGCAGCGCGTGAAGCTAGCTTCTGAATTACACCGTCGTTCTACTGGGCGTACGTTATATATTTTAGATGAGCCAACGACTGGTTTGCATGCACATGATATCGCGCGTCTTCTAGAAGTGCTGCAACGCCTTGTTGAAAGTGGCGAGACAGTTCTTGTTATTGAACATAATTTAGATGTAATTAAAACAGCTGATTATATCGTTGACCTTGGACCAGAGGGCGGAGATAAAGGTGGGCAAATTGTTGCTTCCGGAACGCCAGAGCAAGTAGTAAAAGAAGAACGCTCGTATACAGGTAAGTATTTAAAAGAGATTTTAAATCGCGATAAAGCAAGAATGAAAGAGAAAATAAAAGAAGTAGAGTTATCTCAATAAGTGTATTACGAAAAACCGAGTGGAAATGACACTCGGTTTTTCGTTCATAGGGGGAAAAGATGGAGTTTACAGATGTTTTAAGAAAGAAAAACATGAAGGTAAGAGAGTTTCAAAGTTGGGGTGTTTATTTTCGGAAGCGCTGGGAGGATAACTTTGCAAATCATGTAAGTGATGAGGAAAAGGAAGACATCTTTCTGTATGGTGATAAGTATGCATGTGGGTTTCTTTGGCACATATTTAGTTATGAGAAAAAGAAGTGTTTAGAGGGTGAAGAAGCGGAGAATGCGTTTCATAATGAAGTGAAAAAGGATTGCTATATATTCTATCAACATTGTGATGATGTACTGCTAATAAAAGATACGAGTTTATTACATATGGAGGATATATTGTGTGAGAGGGACGATATGTATAAAGGCGATATCTATATTGTAGATAAAGAGTTCACTTGGACTTTTGTAAAAACTCATGAACATAGATGGTATGGCCCTTATTTTGCGAGGAAATGTTAGTAGGTATACAAGCAGGAAGAGTAGAATAAGTTGATATAAGTGTTTGTATGATACTTGCGTTTATAATCTATTAGCGTATGATGAAATATATATGTCAAAAGGATGTGTAAGAAAATGAGATGGATTGTATCACTTCTTGTAAATAGCGTTGTGTTAATCGCTGTATCGGGACTTTTAAAAGGGATTGCGCCAGACGCGTTTTACGTAGCAAATATACAGACTGCAATTATTGCGAGTATTATCTTAGCTGTTTTAAATGTGTTCGTAAAACCGTTTTTAATTTTAATTACGCTACCAATTACTCTTGTAACTTTCGGGTTCTTCTTAATTGTTATTAATGCGATTACGTTAAAAATAGCAGATTCATTATTAGGAGATGCGTTTAATATATCAGGGTTTGGTGTAGCAATCGTTGCGGCAATTTGTATTTCAATTTTTAATATGATTATTGAAAAGGCAATTGTGGAACCTTTATATGAAAAAAAGAGAAAATGACAAAAAGAAAAACATTTCATGATGTGCATGAAATGTTTTTTTCTATTTATTAGAAACCGTATTTCTTGTTTCCAGAAAAAAATGGTACAATATCCGGTAGAATGGAATTTTACATCAAATGAGACTGAACCCGCAGCGGAGTGGAGGTTTATACATATGCCGAAAGTAAGGACAAAAGATTTAATTGAACAATTTCAATTGGAGTTAATAAGTGGTGAAGAAGGAATTCATCGTCCGATTGATACAAGTGATTTATCACGACCTGGAATTGAAATGGCAGGATTTTTCACATATTATCCAGCTGATCGCGTGCAGCTTCTTGGAAAGACGGAGCTTACGTTCTTTGACACATTAACGTCAGAGCAAAAACAAGAGAGAATGAAAGCGCTTTGTACTGAGGAGACGCCATGTATTATTATAACTCGGAATCAAGATGTACCAGATGAGTTATTGCAAGCATCACGTGAATCAGGCATGCCTTTATTACGTTCTGCTCAAACGACAACAAGATTATCAAGTCGTTTAACAAATTATTTAGAAGGTAAGTTAGCACCAACAACAGCTGTACATGGTGTGTTAGTAGATATTTACGGTGTTGGTGTTTTAATTACAGGTCAAAGTGGTGTCGGTAAAAGTGAGACAGCTCTTGAGCTTGTAAAACGTGGTCACCGTCTTGTTGCGGATGATAGTGTAGAAATTCGCCAAGAAGATGAAGACACATTAGTAGGAAGCTCACCAGATTTAATTGAGCATTTATTAGAAATTCGTGGTCTAGGTATCATTAACGTTATGACGTTATTCGGTGCAGGGGCAGTGCGAAATTATAAGCGTATTACACTTGTTATTAATCTTGAAATTTGGGATCAAAAGAAAAATTACGATCGCTTAGGTCTTGATGAAGAGAAGATGAAGATTATTGATACAGAGCTTACGAAGATTACACTTCCAGTTCGTCCTGGTCGAAACTTGGCTGTTATTATTGAAGTAGCAGCGATGAACTTCCGTTTAAAACGTATGGGAGTCAATGCAGCACAACAGTTCTCTGAACGATTAATGAGTGCGATTGAGTTAGGAAATCAGGAGTAAACTTTGGAGAGGGAGGTCATACATATGCTGTTAGGTTCTGTACCACAGCTTGACCGTGTAGCGATCCAACTTGGGCCGTTTCCTGTATATTGGTACGGGATTATTATCGGTACAGGCGTGCTATTAGGTCTTTGGCTAGCAACTCGCGAGGGAGAAAGACTAGGTATTCCAAAAGATACATTTGTTGACCTTGTATTAATTGCAGTACCGATCGCTATTCTATTTGCGAGAATGTACTATGTTATTTTTGAATGGGAATATTACGCGCAAAACCCGAGTCAAATTATTAATATTCGTCAAGGTGGCTTGGCGATTCATGGTGGTTTAATCGGGGCTGTTATTACAGGGATTCTTTTTGCGAAACGACGCGGGGTTTCATTCTGGAAGTTGGCTGATATTGCTGCGCCAAGTATTTTACTAGGACAAGCAATTGGTCGATGGGGAAACTTTATGAACCAAGAGGCGCATGGTGATGAAGTAACGAGACAGTTTTTAGAAGGACTTCATTTACCGGATTTCATTATTAATCAAATGTATATTGAGGGTGTGTACTATCACCCAACGTTTTTATATGAATCATTATGGAATTTTGCAGGTGTCATTTTATTACTTGCATTACGAAAAGTGAATTTACGACGCGGGGAATTATTCTTCACATATTTAATTTGGTATTCAATAGGGCGCTTCTTCGTAGAAGGCTTACGTACAGATAGTTTAATGTTAGGACCACTTCGTATCGCACAAGTAATGTCAATTGGACTTGTTGTTATTTCTATTATTTTCATTATCGTGAGACGAAAAATGGGGCAAGCTGATAAAAGATATTCGGAAAATTAGAGAAAAGTAGCATCTTATTATAAGATGCTGCTTCTTTCATATTCAGGAAAGAGAAGGGACTAAGGCAATGAGAATAAATACAGTGTTATTTGATTTAGATGGAACTTTAATTAATACAAATGAACTTATTATTTCTTCTTTTTTACATACGTTACATACATATTATCCAAGTCAATATAAGCGTGAAGATGTATTGTCATTTATTGGCCCTTCTTTACATGATACTTTCAGCAAGATTGATGAAAACAAGGTTGAAGAGATGATTACATGTTATCGTCAATTTAACCATGATCATCACGATGAATTAGTGGAAGAATATGAAACTGTATATGAAACAGTTCAAGAGTTGAAGAAGCAAGGTTATAAAGTTGGTATTGTTACAACGAAAGCGAGACAAACAGTTGAGATGGGATTAAAGTTGTCAAAGCTTGATGAATTTTTTGATGTGGTCGTGACAATTGATGATGTGGAGCATGTGAAACCACATCCAGAACCACTTCAAAAAGCGCTTGAGTTATTAGATGCGAAACCAGAAGAAGCATTGATGGTTGGGGATAATCACCATGATATTGTTGGCGGACAAAATGCGGGCACGAAAACAGCTGCTGTCTCATGGACGTTGAAAGGTAGAGCGTATTTAGAGGCTTACAAGCCGGACTTTATGCTAGATAAAATGAGTGATTTGCTACCAATTTTGTCTGATATGAACCGTTCATAAAGGTCCAAGTAAGTTAGTAGGGGGCTGTTTCCCTACTAACTTACAGTTTCACTTTTTAGTAGAGGAGCGAGTTAAGTGCGACGGACAACGCGCTATCCTGTTTCGGGAGAAAATTCATTATGGAATGTGTATAAAACAGTTTCTTTTTGGAAGGTAATGAAAAACTTTATTATTATCCAAATTGCGCGTTATACACCATTTTTATCCGTCAAGAATTGGTTATACCGTACGTTTTTACGGATGAAAGTCGGAAAGAAAACATCATTTGCACTTATGGTAGTGCCGGATATTATGTTCCCAGAAAAGATAACTGTGGGAGAGAATTCAATTATCGGCTATAATACAACGCTTTTAGCACATGAATATTTAATTCGCGAATATCGACTTGGAGAGATCGTCATAGGAAATGAAGTGATGATTGGAGCAAATACGACTATATTACCAGGTGTGAAAATTGGGGATGGCGCGATTGTTTCAGCTGGCACACTTGTTCATAGAGATGTCCCAAGTGGTGCTTTCGTGGGTGGAAATCCAATGCGTGTTATTTATACGAAAGAAGAAATGGATGCTAGAGAAGGTTGATGCTAAAAATGTAACATTTCTCTTCTTTTTTAATGAATAAAAAGGAAATAATTGAGTATAATATACTGTTTTGTTTTTTACGGAATCGTTTATACTTATAGATAGAAGAATGTGTGAACGAAGAAAACAAAAAACTGGAGGATATATGGGGAAAAATCAAGGAATATATAAGGAGAACGGACAAGTTATCTCTTTTAATCAATTATCGGACTTCTTTTATAAAAAAGGGATGAGGGCTTACAAAGGACAGAAATTGCAAGATGCAATTAAATATTTTCGAAGAGCGGCACAAAGTGAGAAGGAGCCGTTTATTTTATGCCAATTAGCAACAGTATTATCTGAGGCTGGTGAATATCAAGAGTCGAATCAAATCTTCTTTAAGCTTGTTAGATCTAATCCAGAACTTGAACAATGCTATTATTTTATTGCAAATAATTATGCATATATGGGGCTATTTCAGCAGGCGAAAAAGTATGCGGATCGCTATTTAGAAGTTGCAGAAGAGAAGGAATTTGTAGAAGATACATTAGAATTACTTGAAATTATGGAAGAAGAAGCGATGGGTGAGGAAGAGATTGAGGATGAAGACGATCTAATTGTTATGCAAGAAGAAGCGAATCGTTATATTCGTAACGGACAATTGGAAGAAGCAATTGCTACATTGGAAATTGTTACAAAAGATTATCCGGAATTTTGGTCGGGTCATAATAATTTAGCCATTGCACATTTTCAATCTGGTAATGTAGATAAAGCTCTGAAGTTAACGGAAATGATTTTAGAGAAAAATCCTGGTAATATACATGCGCTTTGTAATACGCTTATTTTCCTATATTCAATTGGAGAGCATAAACAAGTAGAAGCGTTAGCGGAGCAGTTAGTTTCAGTATATCCGATTTCGTTCGAGCATCGTTTGAAACTTGGAACGACACTTGCAACAATTGGTCATTTTGAGCCTGCATATAAATGGTTCAAAGTATTAAAGCGTCAAGGATATGAGGGAGACGTTAGTTTTTATTATTGGTTTGCATATTCTGCTTATATGGTGAAAGATCAGCAAGTAGCCGAAAAAATGTGGCAGCATGTTGTAGAATTGCACCCTGATAAAAAGGGAAAAGAACCGTGGAATGCGCTGAATTTAGCAGATGAAGGACAAAACGTATTATTTGAAGAATTACGAAAATCATTTCAACAAAGTGCGACGCTAGAGGAACAAATGCTAGCTTTATATTTAATGAATGAATTGTCAACGCCAGAGAAGGTGGGATTCTTCTTTGATGTAACGCAGGCGAAGAACGGTGTTCCAATCGTATCGCAACTTGCAAAGTATTTCTTTTTACTTAATAGCCATAAGAGCATTCCAGCTGATTTACAGCAATTTGAACAGTGCGCGCAAATTGCGGATGCTTTATATAATTATACGAAAAAAGATGATGAATTAATCGAAGAGTGTTTACAATTTTGGTTTTGTACGTTCATACGTTTATATACATCTGGGACAGTTTTTACAAATGTATACGGCTGGTCAGCTGCTGTTGAATATATCGTACGCAGCGAACAAGGAAATAAGATGACACAGTCGGAGCTTGGGGATGTATATAATGTATCTGTAGCGACTGTTCGAAAGTATGTGCAGGCTGTTAAACGTACGCACACATAGGGTAAGCAAATCATTGGGAAAAAAATGATGCTAACAGTATAATGAGGGTAACTTAATTGTGTAGGAATGAATAGGAGTGAATAGTGTGTCAGAAGAAAAAATTTATGATGTCATTATTATTGGTGCAGGACCAGCTGGTATGACAGCTGCAGTATATACATCTCGTGCGAATTTAAGCACATTAATGCTTGAGCGTGGTATCCCAGGTGGCCAAATGGCAAACACAGAGGATGTAGAGAACTACCCAGGTTATGAGTCTATTTTAGGACCAGACTTATCAAATAAAATGTTCGAGCATGCGAAGAAATTTGGTGCTGAATATGCATACGGTGATGTGAAAGCAGTCATCGATGGTAAAGAATACAAAACAATTATTGCTGGTAAAAAAGAATATAAAGCACGTGCAATTATCGTTGCAAGCGGTGCAGAGTATAAAAAAATTGGTGTGCCAGGCGAAACAGAACTTGGCGGCCGTGGTGTATCATATTGTGCAGTATGTGATGGGGCTTTCTTTAAAGGAAAAGAACTTGTAGTTATTGGTGGTGGAGATTCTGCTGTTGAAGAGGGTGTATTCTTAACACGCTTCGCATCAAAGGTAACAATCGTTCACCGTCGTGACACTCTTCGTGCACAGAAAATTTTACAAGATCGTGCTTTCCAAAACGAGAAAGTTGATTTCATTTGGAATCACACTATAAAAGAAATTAACGATGCAAATGGTAAAGTGGGAAGCGTAACACTTGTAGACGTAAACAGTGGAGAAGAGAAAGAAGTCAAAACTGATGGCGTGTTCATATACATCGGTATGTTACCACTATCAAAACCATTTGTTGAACTAGGTATTACAAATGAAAATGGTTACCTTGAAACAAATGAGCGTATGGAAACGAAAGTTCCTGGTATTTTCGCAGCTGGAGATGTTCGCGAAAAAATGCTACGTCAAATTGTAACTGCAACAGGTGATGGTAGTATCGCAGCACAAAGTGCACAACATTACGTAGAAGAATTATTAGAAGAACTAAAAACAGTATCAGAAAAATAAGGGATAATATGCCTTTTGAGAAGAAAGCTACCGATAGGAGCTTTCTTTTTTTTATGAAAATGTCAAAGTTTTGTCAAAAAATATTGGGATTATAAGCTTTCTTATTGATATACTGGACTTTACGGAAAAATCACTATAAGAAATGAGGAATTTATTCAGTATGGAATGGCGTAATATATATCGTGGATTTTGTATGGGCGTTAGTGATTTAATTCCTGGTGTGAGCGGCGGTACAATCGCTGTTGTGTTAGGGATTTATGAACAATTGCTTGCGGCAATTAGTGGATTCTTTAGTCGCGAATGGAAAAAACATTTAGGGTTTTTAATTCCCCTTGCAGCTGGTGTGGCAGCAGCGTTTTTAACGTTAAGTCACGTTATTAAATATTTACTTGCAAATCATTATGAACCGACTCAATTTTTCTTCCTCGGTTTAATTATTAGTATATTACCGATGTTAATGAGAGAAGCTGATGCAAAGTCGTCGTTTAAAGGTAAGCACATTGTTTTATTAATAGTTGCAGCAATTCTTGTTGCGATCACAGCTTTCTTTAAACCAGATAAGGCAGCAGATCCAATTACGACGTTAACAATTTTAAATGCAATTGGTTTATTTTTCGCGGGCTGGATGGCTAGTATGGCTATGTTGCTTCCTGGAATTAGCGGATCATTTATTTTATTAATTATTGGTGTGTATCCGACAGCAATTAATGCTTTAACTACACTGAACTTACCTTTAATCGTAGTTATCGGTGCTGGTGTTATGGCGGGGTTTGTTGTAAGTAGTAAAGGAATTAGTTTCTTGTTAGATCGTTATAAAAGTATGACATTTGCGGCAATTATTGGACTTGTTATCGGCTCGATTGTAATTGTGTTCCCTGGTATTCCAACTGGAGGATTTTCAATTATAAGTTCAATTATTACCTTTATTTTAGGATTTGCGATTGTTACTTATTTCGGTAAGAAATAAGGACTTTAATCCCCTTGGCGATAAAAATCGTTAAGGGGATTTTTCATGCTATTCATTGAAAGTCTAGGCATTTACATTGCTTGTTCTAGAAAGCTTTTTTAAAATTGTTGAGTAGCATGTGCTTAGCGAAAGAGGACTGGCTCCTTCGTTGTAGCAAACTGTTTTTGATAGTATAATGAAATGAGTATGCAGTGAGAAATTTACTGCAAGTAGCTGAGGTGAAGAAACATGCAAAGAGTGACAAACTGTGTGTTAATTAGAGATAATGAAGTACTCTTACTCCAAAAACCTCGCCGAAATTGGTGGGTTGCACCAGGCGGGAAAATGGAGCGTGGTGAGACAGTAAGAGATTCCGTTGTTCGCGAGTATCGTGAAGAAACAGGTATTTATTTAAAGAACCCAGCGTTAAAAGGGGTCTTCACCTTTGTCATCCAAGAAGGTGATAAAGTTGTTTCTGAATGGATGATGTTCTCCTTTTTAGCGACAGATTTTGCAGGAGAAAACAAATTAGAGAGCGAAGAAGGCATCATTGGTTGGCATACATTTGACAAAATTGATGATTTAGCAATGGCACCAGGAGATTATCACATTATTGATTATTTAATTAAAGGAAATGGCATAATCTACGGTACATTTGTATATACCCCAGATTTTGAGTTGCTTTCATATCGATTAGATCCGAGTTAAACCGTCAAGGAGAGGATAAGATGACAGAGAATAATGATATAAAAATGGTAATTATTACAGGAATGTCTGGAGCTGGAAAGACAGTAGCTTTACAAAGTTTTGAAGATTTAGGATATTTCTGTGTAGATAATTTACCACCGATGTTATTGCCGAAGTTTATTGAGCTTATGGCGGATTCAAAAGGGAAAATGAATAAAGTGGCACTTGGCGTTGATTTACGTGGCCGAGAGTTTTTCGAACATTTATGGGGAGCGCTTGATGATTTATCAGAACGTACATGGATTATTCCTCATATTTTATTCTTAGATGCGAAAGATGGCACGCTTGTAACTCGTTATAAAGAAACGAGACGTTCGCATCCACTTGCACCAACTGGTTTGCCGTTAAAGGGAATCGAGATGGAGCGTGGCTTATTAACTGATATGAAGGCGCGAGCAAATATTGTGCTGGATACATCGGATTTAAAACCGAAAGAATTACGTGAAAAAATTGTTCATCTGTTTTCAACTGAAACTGAGCAAGCATTTCGTGTAAATGTTATGTCATTTGGATTTAAGTACGGTATTCCAATTGATGCAGATTTAGTATTTGATGTTCGTTTTTTACCAAATCCATATTACATTCCACATATGAAGCCATTAACAGGACTAGATGAAGAAGTTTCATCGTATGTGCTGAAATTTAATGAGACACATAAGTTTTTAGAAAAATTGACGGATCTTATTACTTTCATGCTGCCTCATTATAAAAGAGAAGGCAAGAGTCAACTTGTAATTGCAATTGGATGTACAGGTGGACAGCATCGTTCTGTTACGCTTACAGAATACCTTGGGAAACATTTGAAACCAGAGTATAGCGTTCATGTATCTCATCGTGATGTGGAGAAGAGAAAGGGCCATTAAGGGATGAAAAAAGAGAGAAAACCTAAAATTGTTATCATGGGAGGCGGTACTGGACTCTCTGTTTTATTACGAGGATTAAAACAATATCCAGTTGATATTACAGCAGTTGTTACAATCGCTGATGATGGTGGCAGTTCAGGTAGATTACGTGATGAGCTCGAAATTCCACCCCCAGGTGACATTCGTAACGTACTTGTTGCGTTATCAGATGTAGAGCCGCTGGTGGAAGCTTTATTTCAGCATCGTTTCACAACGGGAGACGGGCTGAAAGGTCATGCGTTAGGAAATTTATTATTAGCGGGTATGACCTCGATTACAGGAGACTTCTTCCATGCGATTACGGAAACGAGTAAAGTGTTAAATGTCAGAGGTCGTGTGTTACCGGCAGCTAACCAAAGTGCGGTACTTCATGCGGAACTAGAAGATGGAGAAATTGTAACAGGTGAATCAAAGATTCCTTATTCCGGGAAGAAGATTAACCGCGTCTTTTTAACTCCAGAAGATGTAGAGCCGTTACATGAAACGTTGGCTGAGATTAAACGAGCTGATTTACTTGTTTTTGGTCCAGGAAGTTTGTATACGAGTATATTACCGAATTTAGTTGTTAACAAAATCGGGGACGCTGTTCTTGCTGCAAAAGCGAAGAAGGTATATGTGTGTAATGTTATGACGCAAGCTGGTGAAACGATGGGATATACTGCGTTTGACCATGTGCAGGCGTTACATGATCATTTAGGTAAACCATTTATCGATACTGCAATTGTAAATAACCGTGATATTCCTTGTGAATTACGTCAGTTGTATGAGGAAGAAATGTCGGCACCAGTTGTAGTAGATGAAGAGCGTTTTACAGAGAGCAATATTGATGTCATTCAAGATCAATTAGCGAAGTATGATGATCGTGTTGTAAGGCACGATACATTAAAACTAGCTTCTATTTTATATTCACTGTTGTAGATGTACGTTGCCTCGTTTGAGGTAACGCTCATCATTTCATATAGGACAAGATTTTTGTTCCAAAGTAATCGTATAAGGAGGTGTTGACTGTGTCATTTGCATCAGAAACAAAGAAAGAGCTAACGAATCTTGAGGTGAAGGAATGCTGTGAGAAAGCAGAATTATCAGCGTTACTTCGAATGAACGGATCGCTTTCTTTTTCAAACCGTCGTCTATCTATCGATATTCAAACGGAGAATGCGGCAATCGCAAGAAGGATTTATACGCTTTTGAAAAAAGGATATGACGTGACGGTAGAATTACTTGTTCGTAAAAAAATGCGATTGAAGAAAAATAATGTATATATTGTGCGGCTTGTTGAGAAGTCTCGCGAAATATTAGCTGATCTTCATATTGTTCGAGATGACTTTTCGTTAATTCGAAATATATCCCAGGAATTAATCGAGAAGAAATGTTGTAAACGATCGTATTTACGAGGTGCATTTTTAGCAGGTGGTTCAGTAAATAACCCAGAAACATCATCTTATCATTTAGAGGTCTTTTCGTTATATAAGGAACATAATGATGCTATATGTGAATTGATGAACGGATTTGATTTAAATAGTAAGACGTTGGAAAGAAGAAAAGGGTACATTACGTATTTGAAAGAAGCAGAAAAGATTACGGAGTTTTTAAATATTATAGGCGCTCATAATGCACTTTTAAGATTTGAAGACATTCGAATCGTTCGCGATATGCGTAATTCAGTAAATCGTTTAGTGAACTGCGAAACAGCCAATTTAAATAAAACAATTGGTGCAGCGCTAAGGCAGATTGAAAATATCCGTTATATTGATGAGACAGTTGGTCTTGATATATTACCAGATAAACTGCGAGAAATTGCACAATTACGAAGAGATTATCAAGATGTAACATTGAAAGAGTTAGGCGAGATGGTATCCGGGGGGAAAATTAGTAAATCGGGTATTAATCATCGTTTGCGTAAAATCGATGAGATTGCAGAGAAATTACGCGCGGGGGAAGCGGTAGCAAAAAAATAAGAGGTTAAAGGGGAAATGGAGCTGTGGTTCAAAAACGAGTTAAGGTTTCATTAAAAAACGGTTTACAAGCACGTCCGGCTGCGTTGTTTGTACAAGAGGCCAATCGCTTTCATGCGGATATCTTCATCGAGAAAGATGGAAAGACAGTGAATGCAAAGAGCATAATGGGGATTATGAGCTTAGCAATTGGAACTGGTAGCATGATAACAATTACAACAGAAGGTTCAGATGCAGAAGAAGCTTTAGAAGCATTAGCTGCATATATACAATAAGAAGCTATCGCGCATGTGCGATAGCTTTTTTGTTTTGTTATTTGGTGTTGGGAGTCGGGTATGTAGGGGGTGCATGCTTGTCGAGGATTGTCGGTAAGTCGATAAGTTGTGTCGAATCGTCGATATATTAAAATAATCGCCGATATATTTAGGGGTATACTAGGTGGGGTATGTGAGCGGGGAACAATATATAAAAGAAGCGCCCAATTATAGGGCGCTTCCGCTTTTAGTCTATCCAGCTCCAGCGGCTAGAATCTCCGGTCGTTTCGCCCCTTCATTCGAGGCAAAAAGCGCCTCGGAATCAGGGGCTCCATCGCCCTGCGATTCTGAACGAGCCGCTTCCGCTTTTAGTTATTAACGATTTGTAAAGATCTTATCGATTAAGCCGTATTCTAGAGCTCTTTCAGCTGTCATGAAGTTGTCGCGGTCTGTGTCGCGTTGTAGTACTTCAAGTGGTTGACCTGTGCGGTCAGCAAGAATTTGGTTTAGTTTTTCACGTAAGAATAGGATACGTTTTGCAGCGATTTCGATTTCAGTCGCTTGACCTTGTGCTCCGCCAAGTGGTTGGTGAATCATTACTTCACTGTTTGGAAGTGCATAACGTTTTCCTTTTTCACCTGCTGCAAGTAAGAATGCACCCATAGATGCAGCCATACCGATACAGATTGTTGATACTTGTGGTTTAATAAATTGCATTGTATCGTAAATTGCCATACCTGCTGTGATAGAACCACCAGGGCTATTGATGTAGATGTGAATATCTTTTTCTGGATCTTGAGATTCCAAGAATAAAAGCTGGGAAACGATTGAGTTAGCTACATTGTCATCAATTGCACTACCAAGCATAATGATGCGGTCTTTTAATAGTCGAGAGTAAATATCGTAAGCGCGTTCTCCACGATTTGTTTGTTCAATTACTGTAGGAATTAAATTCATCTGTTATTTCCTCCTTCTAAAGCTTTCTTAGTCTTATAATACAATTATGGTCAATAAAGGTCAAACGAAACCACTTTAAATCAAAAAAATATGTAGTTGTACCATGAATTATTCGCTATGTTTTTGAAATTCCCTGCTTATGTATCTTCAACATCATAACCGAATTACATAAATTTAAACGTTATAAAAACTGTAGAAAAAAAGAAAAGAACGCCTTTTTATTGAAGCGTTCTTTTGATATTTATTCTTTTAAAAGATAGGTTACTTTATTTAAAATCTTTTCGATTTGTTTCGCGTTTTTACTATACATATCGCTCGCTGATTTCGACTTTGTTTCTAGGGAAAATAGTTCAAGATCAGCATGACATTTTTTTAAAGATGCTAATAATAAAGGCTTATTTTGAGGAGAAGGCATTTGTAGTTTGTCATTATAAATGTCGATAGTAAGTTGTCCGTATGAATCCACTTGACCGAGAAAGACATTTTCAATAACAACACCGAGCTTTTCTAGCTCAGAATGTAACCAAGCACGGTTATGCCCACTTGCTGAAAGGGGGCCGTCTAGTACATTCCCATCCATAATAACAGTTTGTGGTTCTTTTTCATTTGGTACTTTTAAACCGAGATCTTTTGCAGTAAGTGGTTGAGCATCTTTCTTTAATAATACATTTAATTCTCCGCTCGGTTCTAAGACAGCAAATTCAACTTCAGCTATACTGAATGCACCATTTCCTCTAAGAAGTTCAAGTAACTCATCACTTGTGTATTTTTCTTTCTTTAAATTATCCTCAAGTACTTTGCCATCTTTTATTAACACTGTAGATTTTCCTTCAAAAAAATCTCTAGCAGTTTTGTTTTTCAAGGAAAGAATTCCAACGAAAAAAGGTACCGAGGCGAAAATAAGTATTGCAAAGACACCATGGAAAAACTTTTGATCAAGCCCTGTAGCTATTTGAGCAGCGATATCACCGATTGTCATTCCCGCTATGTATTCAAAAAAGGAAAGCTGAGAGATTTGCCTTTTTCCTAAGCACTTTGTAATAGTGAATAAAATAATTAATATGAATACAGAGCGAAGGATGACAAGTGTCCATTCCGGTAGGTGAGACATAGTCATTTCCTCCAGTCTACTTAAAACCCTCTATATTGAGGTTCTTCACGTTCTAATACTGAAACTCTATCCTGTAAATCAGCGATGACACTGTCCATTTCTAACATACATTCATGAAATACACGTTTTGCTTCGTTATCTGTAGAATTTAGTGAAAGGGAGCTTAAACTTGCTTGAGCGCCCCTTACACTAGCAAGGCAAGTTTTAACGCTAGCGATAACTGTCATACGAACACCTTATCCTTTCGGTTTGAATAGCAAAGCTCCAATGAAGCCGAAAATAATAGCTGCGGATACGCCGGCGCTCGTTACTTTAAACATGCCGGTAATGACGCCAACGATGCCGTGTTTTGCAGCTTCTTCCATTGCGCCGTGAACGAGGGCATTACCGAAACTTGTAATAGGTACAGTTGCCCCGGCTCCAGCAAAATCAATTAATGGTTCATACAAATTGAATCCGTCTAATATAGCTCCGGCAACTACGAGTGTTGCCATTGTATGAGCGGGTGTAAGTTTTACAACATCAAACATAAGTTGGCCGATTACACATATGAGTCCGCCGATGACGAAAGCCCAGAAAAAAATCATTGCGTTGCACCTCCAAATTCAATCGAAACGGCGTGAGCGATACACGGAATCGTTTCTTCTTGTTGGAATGTAAGTGGAGATAGTAAAGCGCCTGTCGCAACGACAAGTATTTTTTTGAACTCTCCTCTTTTCATTCGGTTTAATAAATGACCGTACACGACTGTTGCGGAACATCCCGGTCCGCTAGCACCAGCTATGACAGGTTGCCCTTCTCTATAAATGAGTATGCCGCAATCTTGAAACTGTTCGCTCGTTACTTTTGTTCCGTGTTTATGTAGTAGGTCATAAGCAATTTCGCGACCGACATGTCCAAGATCACCTGTTACAATTAAATCGTAATAAGAGGCGTCAATTTGTCGTTCGCGTAAATGGGCTTCAATCGTATCGACAGCTGCTGGGGCCATCGCACCACCCATATTAAAAGGATCTGTTAATCCCATATCAATCACTCGCCCGATTGTGGCAGAAGTTACCCTAGGACCATGTCCAGTGTCGCTTAAAATAGCCGCACCTGCCCCGGTTACTGTCCATTGTGCGGTAGGCGGTTTTTGACCGCCGTATTCAGTTGGATATCGGAACTGCTTCTCTACAGCAGCGTTATGACTAGATGCCCCAGTTAATAAATATTTTGCACCTTTTGCATTTACAATGCTTGCCCCGAGTGCTAATCCTTCCATAGAAGTAGAACAAGCGCCAAATAATCCGAGATATGGTGTGCCGAGTGTGCGGCAGGCAAAGCTTGTTGGAGTGATTTGATTAATTAAATCTCCTGCAAGTACGAATTGAATATCGTCTTTACGAAGTTCTGCTTTTTCAGTAGCGCGGCTACAAGCTTCTTCGAACAAAATTTTATGTGCTTTTTCATAGGAATCCTGGCCGAGCCATAAATCTTCATGAAGGATATCGAAGTCTTCTGGAATGTTTCCTTTTGCTTCAAATGGCCCGCCAACGACTCCTGTCGAAATAATAACTGGTTTGTTTTCAAATACCCATGTTCGGTGTCCTTGTAACATTTATAGCCCTCCCCATTGAACGAGAATCGTTTTAATAAGTGCGATGACGAAAGCTGAAAATACACCAAACAAAATAACGGAGCCGGCTAATTTAAACATATTTCCTCCAACGCCGAGTACGAACCCTTCTGTTCGGTGTTCGATACATGCGGCAATAACAGAGTTACCAAATCCAGTAACGGGTACAGCTGTGCCTGCTCCAGCAAACTGCCCAAAGCGGTCATATATACCAAAACCAGTTAGTAACATGGAAATGAAAATGAGAGTTGCGACTGTTGGATTTCCTGCTGAACGCTCAGTGAAGTCAAAATATGTGATATAAAACGTAGAAATGAGTTGTCCGATGAAGCAAATAAAACCACCGACGAAAAAGGCTTTAATACAATTTTTCAAGACAGGACGCTTCGGTTCGCGTTCTTGCTCGAATTTTTTATACTCTTGTTGCACAGGGGTTAAGTTCTTATCTTTACTAGACATTGCGATCCTTCCTTTTCTATTAAAAAGCGTTAAGTGTTAGACTCCATTTTTTTCCCAATGAGTTTTAATTGCTTATTGATCTCGTCTTTAGATACTTCTTTTTTCTTAATTTTGCTCTCAAGCTTTTCGAGTAACATAAAGATTTTTTTATCAGTACTTACACGAACATCGAAAGTAGGATGCTCATCACTTAGCTGTTTTTGAAGCTTCTTACGCAGAGGCTTTAATCCAAACCTTTCGTGATGCTCAGGTAGAACTGCTATGTAGAGATCCAAATTTGAATTCACTGCTGTGCTTTTTGTAATTTCATCCATAGCGAGAGCCCTTTTCTTGGCTCCTTGTGATATAGATTGATTAAAGGATTCCGTACTCGTCTTTGTTAGTTTGGGACCTTTTTCTTTCTCCGTTCGTTTTGCTTCTTCTTTCACTTTTTTATCTAAGGGACTATTATCACATCCGGTAAAAGAGCTAAATAGAAGGGCAAATAATGCGGTTATGAGACCGAGTTTTCGCATGATTATCATTCCATTTCTATTGCAATATGTAATGTGATAGAAAAAGGATGACTGCATATCATCCTTTTTCTATTTCACAGCATGACTAATCTGTTATTGCTGTGAGTATTGTGGTTCTTCTTGTTGGACTTCTTCAACGCGTGGATTTAAAGAATCGATAATCGTTTGCGTTTGCTCTGCAGCTGTTTGGAAAAGTTGCTTTGCTTGTTGGTTATCCGTATCAAGAGCGAATCCCTCTAAGCTAGCTTGTGCACTTTTTAATCCAGAAACAGTTTGCTTTAGTTTTGTAATTACAGTCATTGAATGAAGCCCCCTTTGGAATATCAATTCAAAGATTATAATTTGTGAGTTGGGATGAATTTATGATTGGAAAATTTAGGGGATAGTACTTTGTTAATATATTCCTAACTAAGATTCATAAAGGATTACAGGGATATTTTTATTGATTTAGATGGATTTTATTGCTATTATTATGAAAAGAAAATGAACTATTTTCTATAATCATGCGCCCATAGCTCAGTCGGATAGAGCGGTGGTTTCCGGTACCACGTCTGCCGGGGGTTCGAATCCCTCTGGGCGCGTTATGTATTGTTGGTGTTACGTGTTGAAAATAAATAGTAAATTTAAAACAACCTCTTGTATGTGATTAGAAATAATTGTGTATAGGGGGTTTTTGTTATGGCCCTACAAGGTACTTCTGTTAATTTTGTAATGAGTTTATACTAAAATTATCTAAAAATTATAGTATGAGGGGATTGCAGGTGCGTAAAATTAGTGGATATTTAAGTATTTTAGGGGATAACGAACGTAGAACCGTTGCTGTGTCTGATTCTGGTGAAATTACAGGCGATGAAATGTTGAAATTCATGTTAAATATGGAAGTGCACTATAAAGAAATTGATAGGGATTGTTTTGGACCTAATCACTATTTGCCTAGCGGAGACTACCATAAGGATTTAATAGCGATTGTCTTTACGGCTGAAATGATGTTAGACGACATGGAATTAGAAGGTGAATGGCCTGCTGAAGAAGGGGGTGTTATATTTAACGAAGCATAATGAATCTATCTGCATAAAAAGGTCTGCACTTACAAATATAAGTGCAGACCTTTTTTATTAATACTTGTTATATCTGATAATAAGATTTACTATTAGTATGTGGTAATAATTTTTATCGCGCTATTATTTTCTTTCAATATTATTCAAATTTCGGTTGTAAGTTGTAAATCTCATTAATACATATAAATTAATAATATTTTGGAATGGGTGTCTGTGATAGCATTCTCCTTTTACCAAACTTATTGTACAATAGAAACAAGGGGGAGATTAGTTTGAAGGCAAGTCTTTTACAAGAACAAAGCTTACGTTTGGCAATGACACAAGAGTTAAGGCAAGCGATTACAATGCTCCAGTATAATGTACAAGAATTATCGGAGTTTTTGTATGAGCAATCGTTAGAGAATCCCCTTATTGAGTTAGGTGGTTTTGAGAGGGAGAAGAAAAAGAGCTCTAACAACAGTAAAAGTACCAGCAAACAAATCGAGAATCAGATGGAAATCTACAGTGTGGATTCAACAACGATTCAGCAACATTTATTAAATCAAATACAGTATTATAAAATAGATGAAGAAGAGCGAAAAATAGCTTCTTTCATTATTATGAACATGGATGGAAATGGGTATTTACAAGAAACGAACGAAGAGTTAGCGGATCTCCTTTCCGCACCGATTCATGAAGTCGCCCGCTTTGTAGAGCTTGTCCAATCACTCGAGCCAGCAGGGGTAGGAGCGCGTAATATTCAGGAATGTCTAACTTTACAATTGAAGCGCTTACAAAGACGGAATGGATTAGCGGAAGAGGTTATAGAGGATCACTTCGCTTATTTCGTGAAGAAAGATTGGCGAAAGCTCGTTCAAGTGTTGAAGTGTAGTAATGAAGAATTGCAATCGGCGGTGAACTGTATTACGTCATTACAGCCGAAACCAGGTCTTGCGTTTTCTTCTGATAAACCGCTTTATATTGTGCCTGATATGGCGGTGAAAAAAGATGGTGATCGTCTCGTTTTACAAATGAACGAGAGAAATATGCCGAGAATTGAAATTCATTCTGAGTATAGTGCGCTTCTGAATAATAGTGAAAGTGAAGTAGCATCTTATGTATCAGAAAAGTATCAGCATGTGCAGTGGATTATGCGCAGTTTAAAACAGAGAAAACAAACGCTTCTGCAAGTGATGACTATTATTATGGAAAAACAACGTGATTTCTTCTGGGAAGGTCCAGAATATTTAAAACCGCTTGCTTTAAAAGAGGTAGCGGAAGAGTTAAGTGTGCATGAATCTACAATTAGTCGTGCAA
The DNA here is from genome assembly GCF_008042305.1 of Bacillus sp. AY18-3. NCBI lineage: Bacteria > Bacillati > Bacillota > Bacilli > Caryophanales > Bacillaceae > Bacillus > Bacillus sp. AY18-3. Next base: position 216,218 of record NZ_QKQR01000009.1, read on the forward strand.
CGCGAAATAAATATGTGCAAACACCACATGGTTTATTTGAGATGAAATCTTTCTTTAGTAATGCTATTTCGACTACTGAAGATGAAGCAGTTTCTACAAAGCGTGTGAAACGATTTATCCAAACGCTTGTTGAGGCGGAGAATAAGAAAAAGCCACTTTCAGATCAAAAGATTTCAAAATTATTAGAAGAAGAGCATGAAATCGTTATTTCTCGAAGAACAGTGGCGAAGTATAGAGAACAAATGCACATTCCAGCGTCATCATTACGAAAAACGATCGGATAGGTGAAGAATATGAAAGTTGTACTGTATACAAAAAAAGATTGTGGCCTTTGCGTGCAGGCGAAACAAGTTTTAGAGGAAGTACAATGTGAATATTCTTTTCAAATCGAGGAAATAAATATATATGAAGATAATGACCTTTTAGAAAAATATCACCTAATGATTCCGGTGGTAGAAATAGGCGGAAAACAAGTAGAATATGGTAACATTCACAAAGGTGTCATAATAAACTATATAAAGAATGCAGTTAAGAGTTGAATAAGTTTCTATCTCCTGTTACAATAATACACGTAGCAGGGATTATTTTTTTAACCTATGTGGGACACAAAATGTCACTACGGGACGTAAAGTGACCACGAGGAAAAATGAACCAATGTAGTGAGGAGAAAAGATATGCGCTCATGGATTCAGAACACAAAAAAATTATTACCTGATCTGCTACCTGTTATGCAAAAGAGAATGCAAATTCTTCAATACATTAGGCTCATGCAGCCGATTGGAAGAAGAAACTTGTCAGCAAGTCTCGGTATGACAGAACGAGTATTGCGAAGTGAAGTTCAAGTTTTGAAAGAACAAAACTTAGTTCACGTCGCTTCTTCTGGAATGACTTTGACAGAAGAAGGAACAGCTTTAGTTCTTGCTTTGGAAGACTTTATGAAAGAAATTTCCGGGTTAAAGGTTTTAGAAAAGCAACTTAAGGAAACATTAGACTTGGATGAAGTTTTCGTTGTCCCTGGTGATAGTGATGAATCACCTTGGGTCAAACTGGAGATGGGCCGTGCTTGTGTGACTTGTATAAAAGACCGTCTGACAGCGAATAATATCGTTGCTGTGGCTGGAGGAACTACGCTAGCTGCTGCTGCGGACATGATGCAGCTTGATTGCAAAGATTTACATATGCTATTTGTCCCAGCGCGTGGTGGAATTGGAGAGGGTGTCGAATTAGAAGCCAATACCATTTGTGCCAAGATGGCACAAAATACGATGAGTAATTATCGCTTATTGTATGTTCCAGACCATGTTAGTAGCGAAGCATATGCGTCTATTGTGACAGAGCCTTCCGTGAAAGAAGTTCTTGAGTTGATTCGATCTTCCAATATCGTCATTCATGGAATAGGTGATGCGTTAACAATGGCACGTCGCAGAAATACTTCAGAAGCAGATTGGTTAAAGATTCAAGCAAGCGAAGCAGTAGGCGAAGCTTTCGGTTACTACTTTAATGAACAAGGAAATGTTGTTCATAAAGTAAGAACAGTTGGTATGCAACTTGAGGATTTACAACATGTATCTCACGTTGTTGCAGTCGCTGGAGGTTCTTCAAAGGCAAAGGCAATACAGGCTGTAATTAAACAAGGGCACACTTCAATTCTAATTACAGATGAAGGTGCAGCAAAACAGTTAACAAAGGGTATTACCCTTTAATATAATCCCCCAAGGAGGAAATTCAAATGACTAAAATTGGTATTAATGGATTTGGACGTATCGGACGTAACGTATTCCGCGCAGCTCTTAACAACTCTGAGGTAGAAGTAGTAGCAATCAACGACTTAACAGATGCTAAAACATTAGCTCACCTTTTAAAATATGACACAGTTCACGGAACTTTAAATGCAGAAGTATCTGCTAACGAAAACAGCATCGTTGTTAACGGTAAAGAAATTAAAGTTATCGCTGAGCGTGACCCAGCTCAATTACCATGGAGCGACTACGGAGTAGAAGTAGTAGTAGAATCTACTGGCCGTTTCACTAAAAAATCAGACGCTGAAAAACACTTAGGTGGATCAGTTAAGAAAGTTATCATCTCAGCTCCAGCTTCTGACGAAGATATCACTGTAGTTATGGGTGTTAACCACGAACAATATGATGCAGCTAACCACAACGTAGTATCTAACGCTTCTTGTACTACAAACTGTCTAGCTCCATTCGCTAAAGTATTAAACGAAAAATTCGGCGTAAAACGCGGAATGATGACAACAATTCACTCTTACACTAACGACCAACAAATCTTAGACTTACCACACAAAGATTTACGTCGTGCTCGTGCAGCAGCTGAAAACATGATCCCAACATCTACTGGTGCAGCTAAAGCTGTAGCATTAGTATTACCAGAACTTAAAGGTAAATTAAACGGTGGCGCTGTACGTGTTCCAACTGCTAACGTTTCTCTTGTTGACTTAGTTGTTGAACTTGACAAAGAAGTAACAGTTGAAGATGTAAACGCAGCATTCAAAGCAGCAGCTGAAGGCGAATTAAAAGGTATCCTTGGATACAGCGAAGAGCCATTAGTATCTATCGACTATAACGGATGTACAGCTTCTTCTACAATCGATGCATTATCTACAATGGTAATGGAAGGTAACATGGTTAAAGTACTTTCTTGGTACGATAACGAAACTGGTTACTCTAACCGCGTAGTAGACCTAGCAGCATACATGACTTCTAAAGGTCTTTAATTCTTAATTATATAAGTAATCAATGACAAAACGAGGGAGAGGGTTTGTTCCCTCTCTCTCTTCTTTCGTTTTAAAAGCAAATGTGTTAAGCTTTTGAGTGGGTTTTGTCAATCCTAACTAGTAGTCGGAGGGAAATCCAATGAACAAAAAATCAATTCGTGACGTAGATTTAAAAGGTAAGCGTGTATTTTGCCGCGTTGATTTCAACGTACCTATGAAAGAAGGCAAAATTACAGATGAAACTCGTATCCGTGCAGCTCTTCCTACAATTCAATATTTAGTAGAGCAAGGTGCGAAAGTTATTTTAGCAAGTCACTTAGGCCGCCCAAAAGGTCAAGCAGTAGAAGAATTACGTCTTACTCCAGTAGCAGCACGTTTAGGCGAGCTTCTTGGTAAAGATGTTAAAAAAGCAGACGAAGCATTCGGACCAGTTGCACAGGAAATGGTTGCAGCAATGAACGAAGGCGACGTATTAGTTCTTGAAAACGTACGTTTCTATGCGGGCGAAGAAAAGAACGATGCAGAACTTGCGAAAGAATTTGCAGCTCTTGCTGATATCTTCGTAAACGATGCATTCGGTGCAGCTCACCGTGCTCACGCTTCTACAGCAGGTATCGCAGACTACCTACCAGCAGTATCTGGATTATTAATGGAAAAAGAGTTAGATGTACTTGGAAAAGCACTTTCTAACCCAGAACGTCCATTCACAGCTATCATCGGTGGTGCGAAAGTAAAAGATAAAATCGGTGTAATTCGTCATCTATTAGACAAAGTAGATAACTTAATCATCGGTGGCGGACTTGCTTACACATTCGTTAAAGCTTTAGGTCATGAAATTGGTCTATCTCTATGTGAAGACGACAAGATCGAACTAGCTAAAGAATTTATGCAACTTGCAAAAGAAAAAGGCGTAAACTTCTACATGCCAGTTGATGTTGTAATCACAGAGGAATTCTCTGAAACTGCAACAACTCAAATCGTAGGTATCGACTCTATCCCTTCTACTTGGGAAGGCGTGGACATCGGTCCTAAAACACGTGAAATTTATGCAGATGTAATTAAAAATTCTAAGCTTGTTGTATGGAATGGACCAATGGGTGTATTCGAAATGACTCCATTCGCAGAAGGTACAAAAGCAGTAGGACAAGCATTAGCAGATGCAGAAGATACATACTCTGTTATCGGCGGTGGTGACTCTGCAGCAGCTGTTGAAAAATTCGGTATGGCTGATAAAATGAGCCACATTTCTACTGGCGGCGGTGCGTCATTAGAATTCATGGAAGGCAAAGAGCTTCCAGGTGTAGTTTGTCTTAACGACAAATAAGTAGCAGCCAAAGAAAAAGGACGGTGCAAAGCATGCGTAAACCAATTATCGCAGGTAACTGGAAAATGAATAAAACTCTATCTGAAGCAGTTAGCTTCGTAGAGGAAGTTAAAGGTCAAATCCCAGCAGCTTCAGCTGTTGATGCAGTAGTTTGCTCTCCAGCTCTATTTTTAGAGCGTTTAGTAGCAGCAACTGAAGGAACTGATTTACAAGTAGGTGCACAAAACATGCACTTCGAAAAAAATGGTGCATTCACTGGCGAAATTAGCCCAGTAGCACTTAGCGACTTAAAAGTAGGCTACGTAGTACTTGGCCACTCTGAGCGTCGTGAAATGTTTGCTGAAACAGATGAGTCAGTAAACAAAAAGACTCTTGCAGCATTTGAACATGGTTTAACACCAATCGTATGTTGTGGTGAGACTTTAGAAGAGCGCGAAAGCGGAAAAACATTTGATCTAGTAGCAGGTCAAGTGACAAAAGCACTTGCAGGTTTAACAGAAGAGCAAGTTAAAGCAACTGTTATCGCTTATGAGCCAATCTGGGCTATCGGTACAGGTAAATCTTCTTCTTCTGCAGATGCAAACGAAGTATGTGCGCACATCCGTAAAGTTGTTGCAGAAGCTGTTTCTACAGAAGCTGCAGAAGCTGTTCGTATTCAATACGGCGGTAGCGTAAAACCAGAAAACATTAAAGAGTATATGGCACAATCTGACATCGACGGCGCTTTAGTTGGCGGTGCTAGCTTAGAGCCTGCTTCGTTCTTAGGTCTTCTGGGGGCGGTAAAATGAGAAAGCCAACAGCTTTAATCATTCTTGATGGTTTCGGACTACGTGAAGAAACTCATGGGAATGCTGTAGCACAAGCTAAGAAACCTAATTTTGATGGTTACTGGAACAAATTCCCTCACACAACGCTTACAGCTTGTGGTGAGGAAGTAGGCCTTCCAGAAGGTCAAATGGGTAACTCTGAGGTTGGTCACTTAAATATCGGTGCTGGCCGCATTGTATATCAAAGCTTAACACGCGTAAACGTTGCAATTCGTGAAGGTGAGTTCGATCAGAACGAAACTTTCCAAAATGCAATTAAAAGCGTAAAAGAAAAAGGTACTGCTCTTCATTTATTCGGTTTACTTTCTGATGGTGGTGTGCACAGTCACATGAACCATATGTTTGCTCTTCTTCGCTTAGCAGCAAAAGAAGGCGTGGAGAAAGTTTATATCCATGCATTCTTAGACGGCCGCGATGTTGGACCACAAACAGCAAAAGGTTATATCGATGCAACAAATGAAGTAATTAAAGAAACAGGAGTAGGACAATTCGCGACTATCTCTGGTCGTTATTACTCTATGGACCGTGACAAGCGTTGGGATCGCGTAGAAAAATGTTACAGTGCTATGGTGAATGGTGAAGGCCCTACTTATAAATCAGCAGAAGAGTGTGTAGAAGACTCTTATGCGAACGGTATCTATGATGAATTCGTATTGCCGTCTGTAATTGTTAACGAAGATAACACGCCAGTTGCAACAATCAATGATGATGATGCAGTTATCTTCTATAACTTCCGTCCAGACCGTGCAATTCAAATTGCTCGTGTATTTACAAACGAAGACTTCCGTGAGTTCGATCGTGGTGAAAAAGTACCTCACATTCCTGAATTCGTTTGTATGACACATTTCAGTGAAACTGTAGATGGTTACGTGGCATTCAAGCCAATGAACCTTGATAACACATTAGGTGAAGTTGTTGCGCAAGCGGGATTAAAGCAACTTCGCATCGCGGAAACTGAAAAGTATCCGCACGTTACATTCTTCTTTAGCGGTGGTCGTGAGGCTGAATTCCCAGGAGAAGAGCGTATTTTAATTAACTCACCGAAGGTTGCAACGTATGACTTGAAACCTGAAATGAGCATTTACGAAGTAACGGACGCTTTAGTAAATGAAATCGAAAATGATAAACATGATGTTATCATTCTTAACTTTGCAAACTGTGATATGGTTGGCCATTCTGGGATGATGGAACCAACAATTAAAGCAGTAGAAGCAACTGACGAATGTTTAGGAAAAGTTGTAGAAGCGATTCTTGCAAAAGATGGTGTAGCACTTATTACTGCTGACCATGGTAATGCTGATCAGGAGTTAACTGCTGATGGTGGACCAATGACAGCTCATACAACTAACCCGGTTCCTTTCATCGTTACAAAAAATGATGTAGAGCTTCGTGAAGGTGGTATTTTAGGAGATATCGCTCCAACAATGCTTACGCTTTTAAATGTGGAACAACCGAAAGAAATGACAGGTAAAACAATTATTAAATAATTTGCTTATATAAAAAGGAGAGAATTTATTATGTCAACAATTATTGATGTTTATGCTCGCGAAGTCCTTGACTCTCGTGGTAACCCAACTGTAGAAGTAGAAGTTTACACAGAAAGCGGCGCTTTCGGACGCGCTATCGTACCAAGTGGTGCATCTACTGGTGAGCACGAAGCAGTAGAATTACGTGACGGTGACAAATCTCGTTACCTTGGTAAAGGTGTTCTAAATGCAGTAAACAACGTTAACGAAGCAATCGCTCCAGAAATCGTTGGTTTCGACGTAACTGACCAAGCTGGTATCGACCGTGCTATGATCGAATTAGATGGCACTCCAAACAAAGGTAAACTAGGCGCTAACGCTATCCTTGGTGTATCTATGGCAGTAGCTCACGCTGCAGCTGACTTCGTAGGTCTTCCATTATACCGTTACCTTGGTGGATTCAATGCAAAACAATTACCAACTCCAATGATGAACATCATCAACGGTGGTTCTCACGCTGATAACAACGTAGACTTCCAAGAGTTCATGATCTTACCAGTTGGTGCTCCAACATTCAAAGAATCAATCCGTATGGGTGCTGAAGTATTCCATGCACTTAAAGCTGTATTACATGACAAAGGTCTTAACACTGCAGTAGGTGACGAAGGTGGATTCGCTCCAAACCTTGGTTCTAACCGTGAAGCATTAGAAGTAATCATTGAAGCTATCGAAAAAGCTGGTTACAAAGCTGGCGAGAACGTATTCTTAGGAATGGACGTTGCTTCTTCTGAGTTCTACAACAAAGAAACTGGTAAATATGACCTTGCAGGCGAAGGCCGTACTGGCTTAACTTCTGCAGAAATGGTTGATTTCTACGAAGAGCTTTGCAAAGACTTCCCAATCATCTCTATCGAAGATGGTTTAGACGAAAACGACTGGGATGGTCACAAATTATTAACTGAGCGTATCGGTGATAAAGTACAATTAGTTGGTGACGACTTATTCGTAACTAACACTCAAAAACTTGCTGAAGGTATCGAAAAAGGTATCTCTAACTCAATCTTAATTAAAGTTAACCAAATCGGTACTTTAACTGAGACTTTCGAAGCTATCGAAATGGCTAAACGTGCTGGTTACACAGCAGTTGTATCTCACCGTTCTGGTGAAACTGAAGATGCTACAATCGCTGACATCGCAGTTGCAACTAACGCTGGCCAAATCAAAACTGGTTCTATGAGCCGTACTGACCGTATTGCTAAGTACAACCAATTATTACGCATCGAAGACGAACTAGGCGAAATCGCTGTTTACGATGGTATCAAATCTTTCTACAACATCAAACGATAATTGTAGAAAATAACGACAGACCGTGAGAAATCACGGTCTGTTTTTTTATGTTAAAATTGCTCACCCGTCATAAGTGACATGAAATGTTTAAAGAAGCGGTTATAATCAAAATCAATTGCGATTTGATGACTCGGCCAATCAATAAATGGCTTAGATTCTCCTAAAGAACGAAATTCCCCTATGCTTGTTCCTTGTGCATAAGATTCTGTCATGACAACGATAGGTGACTTGTGATATGTAAACATAGAGTTATCAAGTAAAGCGAGTATTGGCATTGTGTCATGGAAGGGGCTCCCCTTTAAATGCGGTAAGGCGTCTTTATAAAATCCGTAGTAATAATGATTGAATAACGGTTTGACGAGTGGGGCTTTTCCTTTTGCTTCAATGTATTCAGCCATTTCTGGTGTAATGATGGAATACTGAGTGACGTTTAATGGATAGATGTACATATTAGGTGAGGATTGAAGGACTATATTAGCAGCGGTAGGATCGCCATAAAAGTTTGCTTCGGAAATAGGGGTAACATTACCAGGATGTAAAAAGGCACCGCCCATTACGTAGTAAGATTTAACTTGCTTCATGAGCTGTTTACATAAGATGAATAAAATTGCTAGGGAGGTAAGTCTGCCTAAACTAACAATGATTAATTCATCTTTATACTGTTCAATAAGAGGAATGACTTCGAAAAAATTCTCCATTTCTCCGTTAGTCACATATCCCTTTGGAATAATTGGCCCGAGCCCTTGTTTCCCGTGTACTTCCGTAAAGAAAGCAGGAGGGGCGCCAGTAAGTGGGCGTTCTGATCCACCAAATATCTTGATATTTCTATCCTTTGCTTCGTTCTTAAGAAAATGAGCGTTATGTACGGCCATTTCTTTTGGAACATTGCCGTAATCAGCAACAATGCCGACGATTTCTATTTCATCAATAAAGAATGCTAAGAGGAGAGCCATCGTATCATCAATCCCAGGGTCACAAAAAATAAGAACTTTTTTTGGCATATGTTCACCACCTATCTTGTTTATCCCGTAAAAGCCTGATTGTAGGGATGAAGAAAACCATCACTAATGAAAGTTTCACTTTATATATATGTAAGCTTAAGGATAAAAAGATTATTTTATTGAAATAACAACGTTATAAATTCAGAAAATAAAAACTTTTTATATTAGGTCAAGGTTTTTGACTTAATTTCTATGCGGAAATCCAGTCATATCAAGGTTGTAAGCGTCTAACATAAGCTGTTTTTGCTGTCAAGTTGATAAATTGCAGCTTTTTACAATTTATACTATGATAAAGATATTAAGAGAAGATCGTATAAACATGAGGGATGATGAACATGAAATTTACAAAGATTCTTGTCCAAATTGCTGCTCTTTACGTCTTGTATATGGTTGGAACTTGGTTACAAGAAGTGTTAAATATTCCGATTCCAGGAAGTTTGATTGGAATGTTCCTCTTACTTGTTTTACTTAGCCTAAAAGTCCTTCCAGTGAAATGGTTCGATTTAGGAGCAGAAACACTCGTTGCTATTATGCCGTTTTTATTAATTCCGCCAACACTTGGCCTAATGAATTACGGTGCTTTTTTTATGAGTAAAGGAATTTCTCTTTTCATTACAATTGTAGCGAGTACATTTTTAATTATTATTGTCGCAGGGCATACAGGACAATATCTTGCGAATAGAAAGGAAAGAGAGTCGCGATGAGCCAAATATTAATCGGAATCGGTTGGGTTCTTTTTACGGTGCTATTATACCAATTATCTAAAAAAATCTATAAATTATTTCCAACACCATTCACCATTCCAATGCTTGTAGCAACAGGATTAATGGCTTTCTTATTTATCATGCTTGATATACCATATCAACATTATATGGAAAGCGGTGGTGGCTGGATTGCAAAACTGCTGGGACCCGGTGTTGTAGCATTTGCAATTCCTCTTTATAAGCAACGTCACGTTCTGCAAAAATATGTTGTACCGATTGCTGGTGGCGTATTAGTAGGGACAACAGTTGCAATCGCAAGTGATTTTGCCATTGCATCACTTATGGGAACAGATAAAAGCTTAATTTTATCTTCTTTACCAAAATCGGTGACAATGCCAGTTGCGATGAGTGTTTCAGAGCAAGTTGGTGGTGTACCGTCATTAACAGCAGCTTTCGTTGTTATCGCAGGTATTACTGGAACGATTACCGGCCCACTTTTATTAAAATGGAGCCGCGTTACAAACTCAGTTGGTAAAGGTATCGGATTTGGATGTGCTTCTCATATTATGGGTGTAATGAGAGCGATGAAAAATAATGAACATGAAGGTGTTATTGGATCGGTAACAATGACATTAACAGCAATTTTGACATGTTTGCTCGGGCCGTTATTTGCAATGATGTTTATGTAATAGAAGAAAAGCGAGAGCGACTCTATAGCTCTCGCTTTTCTATAGAATTTATGCTACAGTTAAAATAACTGAATCTTTGTAGGAGGTACGCCAAGTGCATACGTTATTATCCGTTTTACTTATTATTGTATCGATTTTAATGATTGTTATGGTACTTATGCAGTCTAGTAATAGCTCAGGCCTTTCAGGTGCAATTTCAGGCGGTGCAGAGCAATTATTTGGTAAGCAAAAAGCACGTGGAATTGAAGCGGTATTAAACCGTATTACAATTGTTTTAGCTGTTCTATTCTTCGTATTAACAATTGCTGTTACGTACTTAAATTTATAGAATTGAAAGAAGAAGCGTTAGTAAGATGTACTAATGGTTCTTCTTTTTTTATTTTGCCATTTGAAAGATGTTTCTAATTAGATTATAGAAATATAAATATGGTACACTAGATATAGAAAGAATACGACTAGATTACAGAAGAGAAAGAGGAGAAGTACATGATGAAATTAGCATCTCCGAAACCATTTACATTTGAGGGTGGAGACCGCGCTGTTTTATTACTACATGGTTTCACAGGAAACTCAGCTGATGTACGTATGTTAGGGCGTTTCTTAGAGAAGAAAGGCTACACTTGTCATGCGCCAATTTATAAAGGGCACGGTGTACCACCAGAAGAGCTTGTTCATACAGGTCCTGAAGATTGGTGGCAAGACGTAATGGAGGCATATCAGCTTTTAAAAGATAAAGGCTTTGAGAAAATTGCTGTTGTTGGATTATCACTTGGCGGCGTATTTTCTTTAAAATTAGGTTATACAGTACCTGTTTTAGGTGTAGTACCAATGTGTGCACCAATGTATATTAAGAGTGAAGAAACGATGTACCAAGGTATATTGGCATATGCCCGCGAATATAAAAACCGTGAGCAAAAATCACCAGAGCAAATCGAACAAGAAATGTTGGAATTCCAAAAGACACCGATGAATACATTAAAAGCATTACAACAATTAATTGCTGACGTACGTAACAATGTGGATATGATTTATGCACCTACATTTGTTGTACAAGCACGTCATGATGAAATGATTAATACAGATAGTGCTAACATTATTTATAACGGTGTAGAATCTACGTTAAAAGACATTAAATGGTATGAAGACTCTACGCATGTCATTACACTTGATAAGCAACGTGACGAGCTACATGAGGATGTATATAACTTCTTGGAGCAACTAGATTGGTAAGATCTAGTTGCCTCTTTTTTTCATAAGGAATTTTTTGTGAAAACTGTAAAAATCATTAGGGGAGTATTAAATTTTCGCTTTATACATCCCCAGTCTTTCGGATACACTAAATAATATAAGGGTTTAAAGGAGGTATTTCTGCTTGGAAGAAATCATACAAGAAAATATTGATAAGTTGTTATTATTTATGAGAGAAGAAGCGTATAAACCGCTAACGATACAAGAGTTAGAAGAGGCATTTGGAATTGAAGGTTCTGAGGGCTTTAAAGATTTTGTAAAGGCACTTGTAACGATGGAAGAGAAGGGACTTGTTATTCGCACACGTAGTAACCGTTACGGTCTTCCTGAAAAGATGAATTTAGTACGCGGTAAATTAATTGGACATGCACGTGGCTTTGCATTCGTTGTACCAGAAGAGAAGAAAACCGGAGACGATGATCTTTTCATCCCACCTACAGAGTTAAACGGTGCACTTCATGGCGATACAGTATTAGCGCGTGTTAGCGCACAATCAAGTGGATCACGCCAAGAAGGTTCAATTGTACGTATTTTAGAGCGCGGCACGAAAGAACTAGTTGGTACATATACAGAATCGAAAAACTTTGGATTTGTTGTACCTGACAATAAGCGCTGGACGAGTGATATCTTTATCTTGAAAAGTGCATCAATGGGTGCTGTAGAAGGCCATAAAGTAGTTGTGAAAATTACGAGCTATCCAGAGAATCGTTTAAGTGCAGAAGGTGAAGTTATTCAAATTCTAGGTCATAAAAATGATCCAGGAGTAGATATTTTATCAGTTATTCATAAACATCATCTACCTTTAGCATTCCCTGAAGAAGTGATGGAGCATGCAAACAGTGTACCAGAAACGATTTCAGAAGAAGATTTAAAAGATCGCCGTGACCTGCGTGACCAAATGATCGTAACGATTGACGGTGCAGATGCGAAAGATTTAGATGACGCTGTTACAGTAACGAAGCTCGAGAACGGTAACTACAAGCTTGGCGTTCATATTGCGGATGTAAGTCATTACGTTCAAGAAGGTTCTCCAATTGATGTAGAAGCAGCGGAAAGAGCAACGAGTGTATATCTTGTTGACCGTGTAATTCCGATGATTCCGCATCGTCTATCTAACGGTATTTGTTCGTTAAACCCGAAAGTAGACCGTCTGACGTTATCTTGTGAAATGGAAATCAACAACTTAGGTGATGTTGTAAAGCATGAGATTTTCCAAAGTGTGATTAAAACGACAGAGCGTATGACGTATGCTGACGTAAGAAGCATTTTAGAAGATGAGGACGAAGAGTTAATCAAACGCTATGAGCCGCTCGTACCGATGTTTAAAGAGATGGGTCAATTGGCACAGATTTTACGTGAAAAACGTATGCGCCGCGGTGCAATCGACTTTGACTTTAAAGAAGCGAAAGTATTAGTAGATGAAGAAGGTAAACCGACAGATGTTGTCATGCGTGATCGTTCTGTATCAGAGAAGTTAATTGAAGAATTTATGCTTGTTGCGAACGAAACAGTAGCAGAGCATTTCCACTGGATGAACGTACCATTCATGTACCGTGTCCATGAAGATCCGAAAGAAGATAAGCTGGAACGTTTCTTCGAGTTTGTAACAAACTTCGGATATGCAGTAAAAGGACGTGCGAATGAAATACATCCTCGTGCGCTGCAACAAATTCTTGAAATGGTTCAAGGACAGCCGGAAGAAGTAGTTATTTCAACAGTAATGCTTCGTTCAATGAAGCAAGCGCGTTACGATGCGGATAGCTTAGGACATTTCGGTTTATCAACTGAGTTCTACACACATTTCACATCACCAATTCGTCGTTACCCAGATACAATCGTTCATAGATTAATTCGTGAATACATCATTAACGGTAAAGTCGACAATGAAACACAAGCAAAATGGCGTGAAAACTTACCTGAGATTGCAGAGCACTCTTCTAATATGGAACGCCGTGCTGTTGAAGCAGAACGTGAAACAGACGAAATGAAAAAAGCAGAGTATATGGTTGATAAGATCGGCGAAGAGTATGACGGTATGATTAGCTCTGTAACAAACTTCGGTTTATTCGTAGAGCTTCCAAATACAATTGAAGGTCTTGTACACGTTAGCTACTTAACGGATGATTACTACCGTTATGACGAGAAACATTTCGCAATGATCGGAGAACGTACAGGTAACGTATTCCGCATCGGAGACGAAATTACAATTCGCGTTATTAACGTAAATAAAGACGAGCGTGCAATCGACTTTGAAATCGTTGGCATGAAAGGTACGCCTCGTCGTAAGTTCAAAGATCGTCCAGTCGTTATCGAACAGCCAAGAACAGGCAGAAAGAAACGCGGTGGACGTAGCGAGCGCAGTGATGAGCGCGGCGGAGAACGTGGTACAGGTAGAAAATTCGACCGTGGTGGCAAAGGAAAAGGAAGAGGATCAGCTTCTGCTTCTGCTTCCACTTCCACGTCCGCTAGTCAGCCAGGGAAAAAAGATGGTAACGGTAAGAAGAAAAAAGCATTCTTCGAAAATGTACCAGGATTCAAGAAGAAAAAGAAAAAGCGTACGTAAGACAAGGATGGCTTCGCTGTGATAAAAAGCGGGGCTTTTTCTTCTTTATTGGTGGCTTGAGAGCGAGCCACTTTTGCTTTTTAATGGAATCCAGCTACAGTGGCTAGAATGTTCGGCGGCTTCGCTTCTTCCCGAGAGGCAAAGAGCGCCTCAAGGTCAGAAGCTCCATCCACCTCACATTCTGAGCGAGCC